>DAHUYY010000030.1 GCA_027306845.1 Vulcanimicrobiota bacterium
TGAACGACACTTCGCCCGAGACCACCGAGATGCTGGAAAACGTTGCAGTAAACCTTGACGAGCAGGTCGGCCCTGCCCTCGACGACGACGACGAGGATGACGACGAAGACGAAGCGCACGACTAAAAGCGGCGTCAAAGCGTAAACGGAGCGTGCGGCGACTCGAAAGCTTCTCGAGGCGCCGCACGGTACCCAATTCCGTCGATCGCTCTCGCCGGTTTGGCTGGGGTTTGATTTTGTCGTTCCAGTCTGCCGACGCGGTAACGCACCCGTTCGGTGCGTCCTATGCCGACGGAATGGGTCGCCCGAAGAGGTGGGGGTGGCCTTGGGTGGGGCGAGGGAGCAGCGCGCCTCGCGGAAGCGCTTTTGTAACGTCGCATCGGCGCGTGCGATGCACGGCGCAACTTCGTGGCCCGGCATCGGTTCTTTACAAGCGGGCGCGCTGACAGAAGTCCGCCCGTGTGCTATGCTGCGCTTGAAAAATGCAGCGCTAATAAGGAACGGTCATGGGCGGTCTCGGACATCATCCCTCGCATCCCTACGGTGTGCAGCTCGCTGCGCTTCTTTGGACGATGGTGCTGCCTGGAACCCTGTTCGCCCTCGCACTGGGAGCGTGGTGGGAGCGGGCGCGTCGCTCGGGGAGCCGTTCTCTGCGCCTTATCTCTCCGCGTCGTCTGCGCGCGACCAAACGTTTTATACGCGCGACCGGGCGCGATAAAGCCGCCGCATAATCTTCCGCTGCGCGGAGCTCACGCTGCCTCGTCTTCGAATCCGCCGCTAAAGAGCGCGGCGATATAAGCATGAAGTCCGGGGTCGATTGCGGCTAGGCGAGCGCGGGTAGCGCGCGGCCAGGGAGAGCCGGCGTCGTTGATCTCAACGTATGCGCGCAGACCCTCGGCGAAATATTCGTCGAGCCCGGTCGCTGCATAGGGCGTCACGAAACGCGTCGCGCGCGCGAACGCCTCGCGCACCGCCGGCGCGATGCCGGAGCGATAGACGCCGCCGCCGAGCGCGCAATCGAGTGCGTGGCCGAACTCGTGCGCGACCGTCATCGGGCTTCGCGAGCGCAGATAGACGCAGCGCTCCTCGACGACGAAAAGCCCCGCCGGTGGAGCGGGCCAGGCATCGACATCGATACGCAGACGGACCAACGCCGCCGAGGCCGCATCGAAGCGCTCCCCCGCACCGAGGGGGCGCACGGCGATACGATGTTTGCGCGCGAAGCGTAACGCCGGCACGCCGAATCGGGCGAGCGTTGCGGCGATCGCCGCGACGCCCTCCGGTTCACCGACGGCGATGCAGAGGCGGCGAGCGAGTGCGAGTGCGTCGTCCATCGAGCGATTGTGCGCGATGGAGGTCGACGCAACGCTACCGCATTATTGCTGCTTCGTGTCTTTTGCGGAGGCGCGCCGGATATAGAGCGGCGTATCGGAGCGTCGGAGCACGCCTTCGGCGACGCTGCCGAGCATGAGTCGGCTCAAGCCGCTGCGCCCCTGGGTTCCCAGAGCGATGAGATCGCAGCCACCGTCGTGCGCGGCGCGAAGAATTTCGTCGACCGCCTCACCTTCGAGAACGACCGTCTTCGTCTCGATACCGCGGGCGGTCGCCCGAGCTGCCGCGGTCTTGAGAATCGTTTGCGCTCCTTCGCGCATCGAATCGATGGCATCCATCGAGTAGACGCCGCCGTATCCGGCGAGGGCGATATAGCGCTGTATCTCGATCACGTTGGCGATCGTGAGGGTCGCCTTTCGCTCGACGGCGATATCGATTGCGTCGTCGAGAACGTGGTCGGCATTCGGTGAGCCGTCGTAGGCCATGAAGATGCGCGTAAACATTTTTGGGGATCTCCTCGTACTTCGTAGGGTATCAAGTGCAAAGGGAAGATTGCGGGAAGCTATGCGGAAGGGCGTTCCCCAACCGGCGCGTCGGCTGCGAGCATCCGCGCGAGACGGGCGGATTTTTCCAAACGTTCTTCGCTTGCTTTGGGATAGTGGGAGGGTAGGCGACGGAGTTGCGAGAGAATGGCTTTTGCCGCCGTTGCGCGGGCTACCCACTTGCGATCGGCGGGAAGAACGTACCAGGGGGCCCAGCTGGTGCTGGTGCCGGCGAGCATCTCGGCGTACGCGCGTTGGTAGGCATCCCAGTGCAGATGCCCTTCGAGATCGGCGTCGGAGAATTTCCACAACTTGCCGACGTCGTCGAGGCGCGATAGAAGCCGACGCCGCTGCTCCTCTTTCGAAAGGTGGAGAAAAAATTTCAGAACGATCGTACCGCAACGCACGAGATGTCGCTCGAAAGCATTGATATCTTCATACCGCTCTCGCCAGGCTTCGGTCGCCTCTTTGGGATTCTCGGCCGCGCGGGCCTCGCGGTTGACGCGCACGACGAGCACCTCTTCATAATACGAGCGGTTGAAGATGCCGATCCGCCCGTACGGTGGCAACACGATGCTTTCGCGCCAGAGAAAATCGTGCCCGAGCTCCTCCGCCGAGGGCTTCCGGAAACCATGCACGTCGACACCTTGCGGATTGATGCCGGACATAACGTGTTTGATGAGGCCGTCCTTTCCCGCGGCATCCATGCCTTGGAGGACGATCAAGAGCGATCGCTCCTTACGTGCGGCGAAAATATCTTGAAGCGCGGCGAGTTCGCCGATATCCTCTTGGAGCATTCGCTCCGAATCTTCTTTCGAGCCAAGCCCGCAGCGATTCGCCGGATCGTAACGAGCGAGATCGACCGACGCGCCGGGGGCAACTTGGATGCTGTCGATATTCATAGGCACCTTTCTGCAGAAGGATGAACGAGCGCCGAAGTTGCGCGTGCGATCGTTGCGTTCTCGTCGGTAGCGACGACGCGAACCGTAACCGGTGAAGAAGCCGTCGATACGATCGCCGCATGGCGCGCATTGGCTTCGCTATCGAGATGTAAGCCGAGATGCGCGAGCCCATCGACGATCGTGGAGCGGATCGGTGCGAGATGTTCGCCGACGCCGCCGGTAAAAACGAAGGAGTCGAGCCCGCCGAGCAGCGCCGCAAGCGCGCCGGCGGCTTTTATAACCGAGCGACAGAATACGTCGACGGCGAACGCGGCGCGCGGATCGGTGCGCCGTTCGAGGAGTCGGCGAAGGTCGCGTTCGCCGCCGGAGAGGGCGCTCACCCCGCTTCGCTCTTCGAGCATGCGGCGCAGGTCGGCCGTGCTTTTTCCCCGCTCTTCGAGCAGATAGAGTAACGCGCCGGGGTCGAGATCGCCGGGGCGCGTCGCCATCAAAATGCCGCCGATCGGGCTAAAACCCATCGTGCTCTCCACCGCTCTGCCGTCGCGTAGTGCCGCTAAGCTGGCGCCGCTTCCGAGATGCGCGAGAATGGCGCGGCTGCCGAGGCTCTCACCTAAAGTTGCGCGCACGTACTCGTAGGAGAGTCCGTGAAAACCATACCGGCGCAGAAACTCCGGTTCGTCATTCTCGATTGGAAGAACGCGCGCGCTTTCGGGCAGCTCGCGAAAAAACGCGGTATCAAAACAGAGGACGTTCGGAATCTGCGGAAAGCGCTCGTGCGTCGTTCGCAGCGCAGCCAGAGATGCCGGAGCGTGGAGCGGATCGAGCCGTTCGTAGCGCTCCAATCGTTTGAAGAGCGCCGGAGAGGCGAGGGTCGGCGTATCCTCGGGCCCACCGAACACCATCCGGTGCCCGATGGCCTCGAAGGAAATGTTCGTCGGTAGAAGGCTTGCGAGCGCCGCATCGGTCGCCGCGCTCGCGCCCGCCGCGGTGGGTTCCATCGCTTGTGCGTGCGAGAAAATCGGTTGCACCCGCTCGGAGTCGACGGAGTAAATGCCGTATTTCAGCGATGAAGAGCCCGCATTAAACGTAAGAACGTTCACGCGTTCGCTCCCTGCCCCCAACGCCAATCACGAATCTCCGGTAGATCCTCGCCGTGCTCGGTAATGTACCGACGGTGCATGACCAGTCGATCTTGAAGGAGTTGTTGCACGTGCCCCGTTCGTTCTTGCAACCTCGCGACGCGAGCGAGCGCATCTCCGGCGAGATGGAAGCGATCGAGCTCGTTGAGGACGGTCATATCGAACGGGGTGGTGGTCGTGCCGCGTTCTTGGTAGCCGTGGACGTGGAAGTTGCCGTGATTGGTTCGTCGGTAGGTGAGGCGATGGATCGTGCCGGGATAGCCGTGAAAGGCGACAATAACCGGTCTATCGGTGGTGAAGAGTGCGTCGAATTGCACGTCGGTGAGCCCATGGGGGTGCTTTTCATGCGCCTCCAAACGCATGAGATCGACCACGTTAACGACGCGAATGCGCATATCGGGAACGTGGTTGCGGAGAAAATCGACGGCGGCGAGCGTTTCGAGTGTCGGAACGTCGCCCGCGCACGCCATGACGATATCGGGTTCGGCTCCGTCGTCATTGCTCGCCCATTCCCAAATTCCCAGGCCCTCCGAGCAGTGCACGACGGCTGCTTCGATGTCGAGCCACTGCGGTTCGGGCTGTTTCCCGGCGACGATAACGTTGATGTAATTCGTGCTGCGCAGCGCGTGGTCGATCGTTGAAAGCAGCGTATTGGCGTCGGGCGGCAGATAGACTCGCGTAACCGTGCCGGATTTGTTCATGACGAGATCGAGAAAGCCTGGATCTTGGTGCGTGAATCCATTGTGATCTTGCCGCCAAACATGTGAAGTAATTAAATAATTTAGCGATGCTATCGGGCGGCGCCACGGAATCGCTTTGCAGGCCTCGAGCCATTTTGCGTGCTGGTTAAACATCGAATCGATGACGTGCACGAAGGCTTCGTAGGTCGTAAAGAGTCCGTGCCGCCCGGTTAGGAGATAGCCCTCGAGCCACCCTTGGCATGTATGCTCGCTGAGAATCTCCATGACGCGGCCCTCGGGAGAGACGTGGTCGTCGCCGGGAAGGCGGCGAGCCGTCGAGCAGCGATCGGTGATTTCGAAGACGGCTTCGAGCCGGTTCGACGCACTCTCATCCGGGGCGAATAAGCGCATGGAGTTGGGATTTTCACGGAGCGCGTCGCGCACGAATGCCCCTAGCGTCCGCGTCGCCTCGCCGAGCTCGCTCCCCGGCGAGCGTACGGGAAGCGCATAGTTGCGAAAATCCGGTAAAAGAAGCGGGCGGAGTAATTCGCCGCCATTTGCCTGCGGGTTGGCGCTCATTCGGCGCGTGCCTTTCGGCGCCGATCTCGCGATCTCGGGGCGGAGCGCGCCCGAATCGTCGAATAACTCATCGGGGCGATAGGAACGCATCCAGTCCTCGAATTGCGCGAGGTGCTCGGGATACTTTTCGAAATCGCCGATGGGAATTTGGTGGGCGCGCTGCGTCCCTTCTACCTGCAGGCCGTCGACGACTTTCGGCCCCGTCCAACCCGTGGGCGTCCGCAAAACGATTGCCGGCCAGGCCGCGCGTTCCCTGAAGCCGTTGCTGCGCGCGTCATTTTGAATTTCGCGAATGCGGAGGTACGCACGCTCCAGTGCATCGGCAAAAAGTCGGTGTACGATCGGGGGATCCTCTCCGGCGACAACGATCGGTTCGTAGCCGTACCCCCGCAAAAGCGCGTTCAGCTCTTCCTCGGGAATTCGAGCGAGCACGGTCGGGCCGGAGAGCTTATATCCGTTGAGGTGAAGAATCGGGAGGACCGCTCCATCGCGAACCGGGTTGAGAAATTTATTCCCGTGCCAACTCGTTGCGAGCGCTCCGGTCTCGGCCTCACCGTCGCCGATCGCGCAGCAGACAAAGAGCTCCGGATTATCGAACGCTGCCCCGAAGGCGTGCAATAAGCTATAGCCGAGCTCTCCGCCTTCGTGGATCGATCCCGGTGCGTCGGGCGATGCGTGGCTGGGTATTCCACCGGGAAAAGAAAACTGGCGAAAGAGCTCGCGCAGGCCCGCCTCATTTTCGGTGATCTTCGGATAGCGTTCGGTGTAGCTTCCCTCGAGATAGGCGTTCGCAACGACCGCCGGGCCGCCGTGCCCGGGACCGGCGATGAAAATTGCGTCGAGATCGCGCTTTCGAATGAGGCGATTCATGTGAGCGTAAATAAAATTGAGCCCCGGCGAGGTTCCCCAGTGTCCGAGCAAGCGTTTTTTTATATGTTCGAGGCGCAACGGCTCGCGCAAGAGCGGGTTCGCAAGCAGGTAGATCTGGCCGATGCTCAAGTAATTCGCCGCGCGCCAATATGCATCGATGACGGCGATCTCCTCGGGAGTCACGATGTCGTCGATAGAGTTCTTCACCACGATCGTATACTTTCTTACGGTGACGTCGGTGCTTTGCGGTCGCGCCCGATGCCGAGGGCGCTATAAATCGGCAGCTTTATCGCCAGCAAGATGAGGCCGACGAAAATGATAAAGACGATGCTCTCTCCTATAACAACGAGAGGCAAAGGCGGCATGAGCACTCCAAAGAACGCCATCGCAGCTGCGGCGAGAATCGCAAATACGACCGCGCTTAATAAAAAACGCGATGGAGCTTCGTGGAAGATCGCATCGCGCTCGCGCAAAGCGAGCAGGGCGATCTGCCCGATGCCGACCATTGCAAAAAAGGTGAGCCCACGGATCTGAGCGAGATCGAGCGCCGCATGCCGGCTTTGATAGAAAATAAATGCCACGATCGACGAAGCGGTGAAAATAGCGAGCGCCGCCGCTGCAGCGACGAGGCGACCGACGTGCCAGGCATCGAAACCGCGCGATGGAGCGACGCGGTCGGTTGCAATGGAGAGCGTCGCGAAATCGTTGAGAACCAGGAGCGCGACCATCAACGTCGGCGAGAGAACGAAGTGTCGAAGGACGAAAAAACCGACGCTGCTAACAAAGACGATTTCGAAGTACTTGACGATTTTCGCAACCACGTACGTGAGCATACGTTGGTAAATGCGACGACTGGTATCGATGGCGGCGAGAACTCCGTCGAGCCCCGGACGGGTAAGAATGATGCTTGCGGCGGCCTTGGCGACATCGGTAGCATTAGAGACGGCGATGCCGACGTTTGCCGCGCGTAACGACGGCGCGTCGTTGATGCCGTCGCCGGTCATCCCGACAATCCGGCCCTTGGCCTGTTCTCGCTGCACGATTTGTAATTTTTGATCGGGAAAGACCGATGCATCGACGGAGAGCGAGGGAATCCCGATCTCTGCTGCCACATGGTACGCGGTCTCGGGTGCATCGCCGGTAATCATCCGCACTTCGACGCCCCGCCGGGCGATAGCGGCGACGAGTGCCGCTGCATCGGGGCGCGGTGGATCGGCGAGACCGATCGCGCCGACTGCAACCGTGACCGCGTTGCGCGCGATCGTCACGCCGATCGCGCGGTCGCCGTTCGCTGCCAGGGCCTCAACCGACGGGAAGGCGATACCGAGACTGCTTGGCGCTCCCTTTGCGATGACCGCCGGCGAGCCGTCGGCAAATCGCACGAAGGCCTGCGCGCTTTTGGTTCGCGGATCGAAGGGCACCAAGCGTTCGACGTGGAGTTCGCCGGCGAGTGTCGAGGGCGCGGCTGCGAGTAGAGCGATGTCGATGGGGTCCTGCCCGGCTACATCGCTGGTCGCGCTCGCATATTGCAAAAGCTCCGCCTCCGAGAACGGCGCATAGGGCGTCGTTCGATCGACGCGGATCGCATTCTGCGTGAGCGTTCCGGTCTTATCGCAGCAGAGTACATCCATCGAAGCGGCATCTTCCATCGCCGTCAGATGGGTAACGAGAACTCCGCTCCGTGAGAGCTCGAGGGCCCCCAACGCCGTTGCGAGCGTAAATGCCGCCGGTAGGGCGACCGGAATCGCTGCGAGGAGCACCACGAGTGCAAAGACGACGATCTCCGATCGAGCGACATGTTGTGCAAAGGCAAAGGTCGAGACCACGAGGACGATGAGCGCGCCTGCTATCGCCAAAGAACGCACGATGCCCATAACCAGCCGTTGGACGCTTCCCATCGTATGGATGTCGCGCATTAACCCGGCGGTTTTCCCGAATTTCGTACGCTCTGCCGTCGCGATGACATGCCCGGTCGCATCTCCGCGCGTGACCGTCGAGCCGGCATACGCGAACTGACCGGCGGAAACGTCTTCGGGAATCGATTCGCCGGTCAATGCAGATCGATCGATTTGGAGCTCCCCGTCATCGATAGAGATGTCGGCAGGGACGACGTCGCCGACGACCAGGCGAACGAGATCGTCGGTGACAAGTTCGCGCGCTGCGAGCTTACCCCAGAGCCCGTCGCGAAGCACCTTGGCGTGCACGACGATACGCGCGCGCAGAAGATCGAGGGCGCGCTGTGCGCGCCGTTCCTGGACGAATGCCAGCAGAACGTTAAAGAGCAGAAGAAATGCAACCGCGGCGGCGTCCTTCGAACGATGGGTGAGCAGCGCGAGGAGAATCGTTCCTTCGAGCAGCCACGGGATCGGTTGCCAAAATTTTCGTAAAAAATCGAGCAGCGGTCGCGGGCGAACCGGTGCGATCTCGTTCGGGCCATCGCGGGCAAGGCGAGCTTGTGCTTCGGTCGATGAAAGGCCGGCGCTCCACTGCGTCATCGCACGGGAACCGTGCTTTCGAGCCCGTGCATGGAATGCCGATAGAGATACGCCGCCAGGGCAGCGGAGTGCAAGCGCGTTTTCACGGAGTCGGCGCGCGAGGTGAGAACGATGGGAACCTGGGCGCCGAGAACGATGCCCGCGAGGGTTGCGCCCGCACCGAACTCCAACGCTTTGGCGACCGCGTTTCCCGAGACGATCTCCGGAACGAGAACGATATCGGCATCCCCGGGTACCGGTCCGCTCAAACCTTTAATCGCGCTCGCTTCGCGCGAAACGACGCAGTCGAATGCCAATGGTCCGGCGACGAGCGCCGGCGAGAATGCGCCGCTCGCGGAGATCGCCACGAGCTCCGCAGCGTCGACCGTCGAAGGGATCGTCGACTTCACGGTCTCGACCGCTGAAAGGAGCGCAACTTTCGGTGCGGCGAGCCCCATCGCTACGGCAAATTCGACGACGTTCTTGAGTATCGCGGCTTTCGTGTTGAGATCGGGGGCGACGTTGATCGCGCCGTCGGTGAGAAGAAGCGGTTTTTCGTACCGCTCCATTTCGATGACGAACACATGCGAGAGTCGCTTCGTCGTGCGCAGTCGTGCGAGAATCGGATGCAAGAACGTGTCGGTGTGAAGATGGCCTTTTACCAACGCTCGGGCGGTGCCGTTGAGGATCTGCTCGACGGCGAGCGCGGCGGCCTCTTCGTCGTTGGCCGCTGGAACGATCGCATACGAGCGTTCGGCGCCTAATCGTGCGAGGAGGCTGCGCACCTCGCGCGGCTCGCCGACCAAGATCGGCTCGATGAAGCCGGCGCTCGCCGCGGCGAGCGCGCCCTCGAGGACGTGCCGTTCGGCTGCATCGGCGACGACCATGGGGAGCGGCGACTCGGTTGCTAACGCTCCGGCGATCTGGTCGAAGTAGGGAAAGCCCACGCGCGCGCCTCTCTTTCCTCAGGGGTTCTTCGCTTTCGCCGGGCGTTCGCAGGATGCTTGCCTCTGCAACGCCGGTAACGCGCGAGCGCAAGATGAATTTCCGTTGGCGGCGATCGAGAAGCGAACCGCGGTTGAGAGGATCGCTCGGAGAGAAAGATCGTCGGGTACGCTGCAGCGGGAAACCGCATGAAGAAATAAGGAAAGCCTCTCGAACGCGTCGCTGCGGCGATAGAATTCAAAAGCGAGCGGGCAGGCAACCGTGATTCGCGAAGCCAAGCGAGCGGGCATGCTCTCCAAGCCTCAGCACCCCGAGCGGCACCTTTCATCGACGGCAACTTTGCGCGATGTCGTCATCGGCATGTCCGACGGCCTCACCGTACCGTTTGCGCTCGCCGCCGGCATCGCCGGAGCGCTCGCCGCATCGCATATCGTTGTGACCGCCGGTGTCGCCGAGTTAGCGGCGGGTGGAATCTCGATGGGACTCGGCGGTTATCTTGCAACTCGTACCGACCGCGATCATTACGAGAACGAACTCGCGCGCGAGTACTACGAGGCGGAGCATCTTCCCGAGACCGAGCGTGCCGAAGTCGCCGAGGTGCTCTCGCACTACGGTTTAAGCGAGGATCTCCTCAAGCAGACCGTCGATACGATCTGCTCGGATCGCGAACGCTGGGTAGAGTTTATGATGCGTTTCGAACTTGGGCTCGAACGCCCGGAAAAGCATCGCGCCATACTCTCCGGCGTGACGATCGGTCTCTCGTACGTCGTCGGAGGAGTGATTCCGCTCGCGCCCTATGCGCTCATCGCGGTCTCGAATGAAGCGTTCCTCGTCTCGGCGTTGCTGACCGGAGTAGCGCTCGCGCTCTTCGGCGCGGTGAAAGGGCGGCTGACGGGCATCGCGCCCTGGCTCGCCGCGCTCCAAACGCTCGCGATCGGCGGCGTTGCATCGGGCGTCGCGTTTCTCTTCGCACGGTGGGTCGCGGGCGGCTAGATACGATCGCGCCCCCTCCGGTCTGAGAAGAAGTCGAGAAGACGGGCTGAGCTTTTCTTCCTAGAAGGCGCCCAGTTCGCGGCTACACTGAGGGGCATGAACGAACCAACCTACCGAACGACCTTTGGGTTCGTGCTCGTCATCCTCGGTTTGATCGTGATTTCGTGGGTAGCGCTCCTCGCGCTCTCCCAAGCGAGGTGGTAGGCAATGCACGTCCATCGGCTCGAGAGAATCTTCCTCGGTTTGGGCGTTATCACGCTCGCCGCATTCTTTCTCATCTTGATCGCTTTGCAGGTCGGCGAGAGCTTTAAGCCTCCGGCGAGCAGCGTGACGATCGATCCCACGAAGGTCGCCTCGACACCGCCCTTCGACCACCCGGGGCTCCGACGGCTTCCCGATGGTTCCTACGAGGCATATTACGTCGGCCAAGTCTTTTTTTGGCAGCCATCGACGCTCTCGGTGCCGCTCGGCGCGAAGGTCCACTTCTACGTGACCTCGACCGACGTCGTGCACGGCTTTCTCATCGAGCACACCGATGTGAATCTCGAAGTTATGCCGGGTTGGGTGAGCACGGCGACACACGTCTTTCGCCATCCCGGCGATCATTTAATCGTTTGCGACCAATATTGCGGCGCCGGGCACGCCGATATGTTCGCGCACATCGTGGTGAAGTGAGGAGTCAAATCGCATGATGGTTCTCGACCGGATGAATACCGCGACCACCTCGGCGCAACGACGGTTGATTTTCGCACATCTTACCGTTGCCTTTGCGGCGCTCTTCATCGGCACGTTTTTCGGCGTCCTCCAGACGCTCTCGCATGCCAATGCGCTCCAGATGCCGCCGTGGTTCGACTACTATCGTATGTTGACCGCGCACGGAGTGTTGCTGGCGCTGGTCTTCACGACGTTTTTTATAACCGGGCTCTCGCACCTCGCCGTCTATCAGACCGAAAGTTATCCCAACCGCAGCATCGCGCTCGGCTGGGTTGCATTTTGGCTGATGACGGTGGGCACGGTGATGGCGGCCTACGAAATTCTCGCCGGGAACGCATCGGTGCTCTACACCTTTTACGCTCCGTTGAAGGCGAGCCCGTGGTTCTACGTCGGTGCCGCGCTGCTTATCGTCGGCACCTGGGTCGCGTTGTTGGAATGGCTCTTGGTAACCGCCCGGTGGCGACGCGAGCATCCCGGCGAACGAACGCCGCTTCCGACCTTTATGGTGCTGGCAAATTACATCATGTGGTTTTTGGCGACGATCGGCGTGGCGATCGAAGTAATCTTCATGTTGATTCCCTGGGCGTTCGGATGGGTCCCCGGCGTCAACGTGCTCTTGACGCGCATGCTCTTTTGGTACTTCGGGCATCCGCTCGTCTATTTCTGGTTACTCGGTGCCTATCTCGTTTGGTACGGCGTCGTTCCCGCGATTCTCAAGGTGCCGATTTTCTCCGACTCGTTGACGCGCCTGGCGTTCAGTCTCTTTATCATTCTCTCGCTTCCGGTCGGGATCCATCACGAGTTCTCCGACCCCGGAATCGCCGACCGCTGGAAATTACTGCAGACCGGCCTGACGTTGATGGTCGTCGTTCCATCGCTGATGACGGCGTTTGCGCTCTTCGCAACCTTTGAAGAGTATGCGGCGAAACTGGGTAAGACCGGATTTTTCGGAATCGTCGGCTCGCTCCCGTGGGGCGACCCTGCGTTTGCGGGCATCGCGCTTGCGATGCTGCTCTTTATCTTCGGGGGTATCGGCGGCATCCTCAACGCTTCGTACACCCTCGATAGTACGATTCACAACACCATGTGGGTCGTCGGCCATTTTCACATCACCGTCGGTGGGCCGGTTGCGTTAACGCTCTTGGCGGCGACGTGGCGGCTGCTCCCGGCGCTCACCGGGAAACGCTTGTATAGCGTCGGGCTCGCGCGGGCTCAGGTCTGGCTCTGGTTCGTCGGGATGGCAGTGATGTCGTTTGCGATGCACACCGAGGGGTTGATGGGTGCGCCGCGTCGCGTCGAACATTACACCTACGGCGGCTCCGCACTCGCCGCTGCGTGGCAACCCTATTCGCTGCTCGCGGCCGGCGGCGGGATCGTGATCTTTCTGAGCGTGATTGCATTCGCCATCGTGCTCTTCGGAACGATCTTCTCCAAACCCGAAATTACCGAGGCCGAGAGCGCCCGCGCCTTCACGTTCGCGCTTGCAAGGCCGGGCGATGAGGCCCCGTCGCTCTTCGATCGCTTGGGGCTGTGGACGATCGTTGCGGTCGCGTTGGTGATCGTGGCCTATGCAGGGCCGTTTTACCAGCACTTCACCGAACAT
>DAHUYY010000310.1 GCA_027306845.1 Vulcanimicrobiota bacterium
CGATGTTCTCGCCGAGACTGCGCGCTCGAGTAGCGGTTTGGTGCACGTTCGACGCGGCCTGTTTGACCGTGCGCTTCGGATTGCTGGCAGCCTTCTTCGCAGCGCCGGTAGCGCGCTTTGCTGCAGACTTGATGCCGCCTGCCGCTACGCTTATGCGTTTGGTGGCTTTTTGGGCGGCGCCCTTTACTCGTACGCCGACCTTGCGAGTGCTTTTGCTCTTAGGCACCTTTCGTGCACTGCGTGCTTTTCCACCCGTCTTTTTCCCAGGCATACCATCTCTCCCTTAACGTCTCTACAAGCTTTCCCTTAGTCCGCATGATGGAAACCCGCGGCTGGCAGGTTAATGCGCTGAAGTCGTGCGGTACGTCAAAGCGAGAATGCGGCAGAGGGCTTCGCAGCGACTACTGGACATTGTCCTTGCCGCTCCAACCGTCGGCAGCGTTACCCCATAATTCACGGAAAGAGCATCAACTCGGCTGTCCGGTTCGCGGGCGTTTCGTAGAGCGCCGCGGTCGCGGAGCCGTGCGCGAACCGTACTCGCGCCGCTGTGACGCTCAGCCCACCGCGTGGTTCGGTGCCGAGCCAGGTCACCTGTAACACCGCTCCGAGTCTGTGCAGCGATTCCTGTGCGCGTACGCGATTGCGAGCCTTTAGCAAATAGGCAAAATCGGGAGTTATTGCCGGGCGAGGAACCGTGCCGTTCGCAAGTTTCCCAAGGAGCCAGCGAATGCGCGCGACTGCGGCCTGCGCTGCCGCGTCTGCTCTCGGTGCCACTCCTGCCACCGAAGGGCGAGCGCGCGCCAAAGCGGGAACCAGTACCTGCGCGACTCTCCGTGCAATCCTGGATGCCGGCGCTTCGTACGAGTTCGTGAGCACGACGACGGCGGCTCCGCTTTGCGGCAGCATGAGGTTATCGGAAGCAAATCCCATCACGTTTCCCCCATGCTCCACGATCAACTGGCCGCCCGCATGCGCGACGTGGACGCCGAGTCCATAATGCGTATTAAAGACTTTGAGATTGGCCGTAAGCGCCGTCATCCAAAAGGCGCTTCCGGGGCAGCCTTGGCGGGGTTTCCGCGACCACGCCGCAGCCGGATCGCCGTTCGTAGAGCGGAACGAGGGAACCACGAGCAATGATGCACCCCTAGCAAAGCGCCACACCGCAGCCCGGCTCCCGCTCGAAGAGCGGAAAAGGGTCAAGAAGGTGCGTTTGCCACCCTTTCGACCCTGGCTGCCTCGATCTGAGTCCGCTTCCACGCGGTTCCGTCCTGAGGATGTTCCGGTTGTTGGGGCAACAAGCTCGTACGGGTCATCTTTGCGTAGACGACGCCATTTCGATTCATGTCGAAGCGCTTTCGGACGATTCCGTTCGGAAATGTTTCAGCATTCGCAATTGCGAGCGACCACGAAAGCACCAACTCTCGTTTCGCACGCGTTACGGCCACGTACAGAAGACGGCGCTGCTCCGCGACGTGCGCTGCATCTTGCACCGGATCTTTATGTTTTATGCCAGGTACGATTTCATCGGAGAGACCTGCCACAACGACGATTTCCTCTTCTAAACCCTTCGCGCCATGAAGCGTCATTACTCGAACGCGAGGAACATTGTCGTCGTCGATGAGTGGAGCACGCGTTCCTATCTTATAGCGAAGATCCTCGATAACATCCAATAGCGTCGGCTGGCGCCGATTTTGCATGATCTGAAGCGCCGCACGCCTCAGAAGATCAAGATCACCGCGGGCGCGATCCAGGCGTTCATCGGCGCCGCGATCGTCTTCCCCGTCGTCTACTGGGTGCACGCTCCAGGCCAGGGCCCG
>DAHUYY010000311.1 GCA_027306845.1 Vulcanimicrobiota bacterium
CTCGCCCACCCTCGCCGGCAAGGGCTTGCGCGAGCCGCATACCCAAATCGAGGAGGCGGGCGGAAGTCACGCGGGCTTCTTCGGCGAAGTAGCCGAGTGTTCATGGAAACCCGTCGGGAAATCGCCGCCGAGACCTTCGCCGCGCTGTTCGACAAGAACCCCGAGGTAATCGTGCTGTATGGGCCCGATGGGGTGCTCGGCGACGTCAACCCGGCCGCAACCGACCTGACCGGCTTTCATTCCGATGAAGTGCGCGGAACGAGTTTTCGCGACCATATTCCGCGAAGCGACCGCGTGCGCGGGGAGATGGCGTTCGAGATGGCGCGCAGCGGCGTTGCCGACCATTTTGAAACCACGTTGCGGCACAAAGACGGCACGTTGGTTCCGGTAGAGGTCTCGGTGATACCGGCACAGGTGGACGGCATGGTGCGGGCGATCTTCGTGCAAGCGCGCGATATCGCTGCTCTGCGGGAAGCCGAAGATGCGATGCGCGTCAACCAGCAACGCCTGCGTTCGCTCTTCGAATATCATCCCGACGGCATCGTCGAACTCAAAGCGACCGGGGTTATTTCGCGCGTGAACGTCGCGTTCGAAAGCGAGACCGGAATCTTAGGCGAGCGTATCGTCGGGACGCCCTGGATCGACCTGATCGTTCCCGGCCGACGAGATCGCGCGGAGGCGGCGCGCCACGCGGCGATGCGCGGCGAGGCCGCCGAACACGAATCGGTGCTGCTCGATCGGCTCGGCTTTCAAATCGAAGTGCAACTCAAGCTCGTCCCGATCCACAGCGGGGACGATATCACCGGCACCTACGCAATCTTCAAAAATGTCTCTGCCCAACGTGCCGCCGAACGCGCGGTCACGGCACAAGTCGATCGGCTTCGCCGGCTCTATCTCGTCGCTGCCTCACGCGAGCTGACGATTCCGCAGCAGCTTGAAGCGGTGCTGCAACTGGGGATCGATTTCTTCGGCTTCGATGAAGGGTACATCGTTCGCAACGACGGCGATGCAATCGTCATTCATACCTCGGTGGCGAAAAAAACGCCGCTCGCAACCGGTGCGCGCATTCCGCTTGCCTCGAGTTTTGCGCGCTTCCTCACCAACGAACGTCCGTTTCTTTTTATTCCGGATCTCGACGATCCCGACTGGCGCTCCGACCCCGCACGCGCGACCGTCAATTGGCGTAGCTATTCCGCCACGCAGCTTCAGGTCGACGGCAAAGCGTATGGAGCGCTCGCATTTGTCGGTTTACGCGCGCGAATGGAGGGGCTCGACGAGCTCGCGCGTGAGTCGATTTCGTTGATGGGGTTGCTGGTTGCCGCGGCGCTGGAACGCCAGCGCACCGCCGAGCGAATCGAACAGCTCGCGTTTAACGATTCGCTGACCGGGCTTCCGAACCGGGTCCTTTTTGCGGATCGAATCGAGCAAGCATTTGGTGCGGCGAAGCGTTACAATCGCGGCTTCGCGGTGATGTATCTCGATCTCGACCATTTTAAAGCGATCAACGACACGTACGGCCATCGTGTCGGCGACGAAGTATTAGTCCATGTCGCTCGGCGTCTGCGCGCCCTTTTGCGCGAGAGCGATACCATCGCGCGCTTCGGCGGCGACGAATTCGTTATCCTTCAGCCCGTCGTCGATGCCGCGACCGATGCCGCGGATTTAGCGCGAAAGGTGCTCGTTGCATTGGAGCGGCCGATTCTTATCGACGCAAGCGAACATCGCGTGGCGACGAGTATCGGCATCGCCCTCTATCCCGAGCACGCCACCGAGATCGAGCGGCTG
>DAHUYY010000312.1 GCA_027306845.1 Vulcanimicrobiota bacterium
GTTCCGGGCCGATTGCGCGCCGGATGCGAAAGTCGTACGGAGTAGATTCGACGGGCACGATCGCACCGGTCGGGATCAGCGCAGCATCGACCGGAGTATACGTCGACGCATCGATCTGCGCGAAGTGCGACGCGATGCTCGCCGATGCGCCGGCGCTCAAATTGAGATAGACGTGATTGGTGAGGTTTAGCACGGTCGGCGCGTCGGTCGTCGCGGTGTAGTGAATGCGTAACGTCGAGCTCGCGTCAAACGCATACGTCACGCGGCACTCGAGACGTCCCGGAAACCCTTGATCGCCATCCGGGCTGGTCAGCGCAAAGGTTGCGACCGCGTCGGAGTTCCCGACGACGCGCCAGGTACGCTTCGAGAAACCATCCGGCCCGCCGTGCAACGTGTTTCCGCTCTCGTTGGTCGCCAAGCGGAAGGTACGCCCGTCAAGTGTGAAGCGCCCGTTGGCGATCCGGTTGGCGTAACGTCCGATCGTGCAGCCCGCGCTGCCGCCCAGCCGCAGCGCGACGTCGCCGATCGTGCCGGTGCGATCGCGAACGCCGATCCCTACGATCGCCGCACCGAGTGCTGCCAACTCGACCCACTCCCCGTGCGCGTTCGTCAGACGCAGCCGTAGCTCGCCCGGGTCGACGCTCACACTGCCTCGGGCACCGGTGCCGCCACAAACGTCAACGCGCCAGTCGCCGCATCGTAACCTACCGCAACCGCTTCCCCGTCGCCGATCTCCCCGGCCAGGATCTTGCGGCCGAGCGGCGTCTCGATCTCTTTTTGAATCGTTCGCTTCAGCGGCCGCGCGCCGTAGTGAGGATCGTAACCGATCTGCACCACGTGCCGCTTGGCTGCCTCGTCGACGTCCAAGGTGATGCGCCGCTCGCTCAACCGTTTGCGCAGGCGCTCGAGTTGAATGTCCACGATCCGCTCGAGTTCCGCCTCGGTCAGAGCGTGGAAGACGATGATCTCGTCGACGCGGTTAAGAAACTCGGGCCGGAAGTGCTGGCGCATTTCTTCGAGCACCGCGTCGCGCATCGAGTCGTACGCCTCGCCTTGTAAGGCGCCGCGATAATCGAGGATTCGATGACTGCCGATGTTCGAGGTCATCACCACGATGGTGTTCTTGAAGTCGACGGTGCGCCCTTGACCATCGGTCAACCGTCCGTCGTCGAGTATTTGCAGGAACACGTTAAAGACGTCGGGGTGTGCCTTTTCGATTTCGTCGAAGAGGATCACCGAGTACGGACGGCGGCGTACCGCTTCGGTGAGTTGACCGCCCTCATCGTAGCCTACGTATCCCGGCGGTGCGCCGAGCAATCGTGCGACGGTGTGCTTCTCCTGATACTCCGACATATCGATGCGCACGAGGGCGCGCTCGTCGTCGAAGAGGTACTCGGCGAGCGCGCGTGCGAGTTCGGTTTTCCCCACTCCGGTCGGACCGAGGAAGATAAACGAGCCGATCGGCCGGTTCGGATCGGAGAGTCCGGAGCGCGAGCGCAACACCGCCTCGGCAACGGCGTCGACCGCTTCGTTTTGACCGATCACGCGGCGGTGCAACTCGTCTTCGAGATGAAGCAGTTTCTGTCGTTCGCCTTCGAGGAGTTTCGCGACCGGAATGCCGGTCCAGCGCGCGATCACCTCGGCGATGTCGTCCTCGTCGACTTCCTCCTTGGAGAGCCGCCCACCGTCGGCCGAGGAGAGACGGTGTTCCTCGGCGGCCAGCTCCTTCTCCAACTCCGCGAGCCGCCCGTAGCGCA
>DAHUYY010000313.1 GCA_027306845.1 Vulcanimicrobiota bacterium
GGCGCGATTTGCGCGCAGGCGATGCACCACTTGGAGGCGTCCCGCGCGCTCGCCGAGTTGACGCGCGTCGTCGCGTCGGGCGGAACGCTCGCGATCTGGTGGAAGGTCCTAGCCACGCAAGACCCGGTGCGCAACCTGCGCGATCAGGTGGCGCGCGATCTCGGCGTCGCGCCGCTCGAAACGCCGCTGCGTGGCTTTCGCGCCTTCTATGCGGCCGCGCTACAGGGACAGCAGGTTCGCGTCCTTCCATGGCAGACCGTGCTGCCGCTTTCGGCCTATCTGGCATACGAGCGCTCGCGCGCGCTGGTGCGCGAGCGTTGCGGCCCGCGTACCGACGAATACGTGGCGCGTCTGGACTCGCGGTTGCGCGAGCACGTCGGCGGTGGCGACCCGCGCATCCCGCTCAACTACGTGCAGTTTCTCTATCTGGCGAAGGTGCCGTAGGGAGATCGAAAGCCATGCGAATCGGAATGCACGTGAAGATCGGCGAGGGTTACGCGGCGGCGATACAACGCGCGAAAGCGTCTGGATGCGACGCGATACAGGTGTTTTCATCAAATCCGCGCAGCTATCGGGTGGGTAAGATCGATCGGGCCGGACTGCTCGAGTTTGCCGGACTCCGCCGTGCTGCCGAGCTCGATCCCTGCGTGATCCATACGCCGTACTTGATCAACCTGGCCAGCGACGATCCGAAGATCGCGCTCGGGTCGCTGCGTCTGCTCGAGCACGACCTCGCAGTGGCGGCGGCCGGCGAAATGCGGTTGGTCAATACCCACTTGGGATCGTACGGGACGCGCGATCGCAGCGAAGGATTTGCCGCGATCGTGCGCGCGCTCGAGACGGTACTCGACGCGATCGACCCGGGCGTGGTGCTGGTGCTGGAGAACTCGGCCGGCGCCGGAAATCTGGCGGGTGGAACGCTCGATGAACTCGGTCGATTCGTGCGGGCGGTCGATCACCCGCAACTCGGCGTCTGCCTCGATACCGCCCATGCCTGGGCGGCCGGGTATGCGATCGATTCGAGCGATGGGGTCGCGGCCTTTCTCGATCAGGTCGATCGCGAAATCGGTCTCGAGCGCGTGCGGCTCTTTCACTTCAACGATACCGAGGTCGCACTTGGTGGAGCACGCGACCGCCACTGGCACATCGGCGAGGGACGGATCGGTTTCGAAGGCTTCCGCGCCCTGCTCGCGCACCCTGAGTTGCGCGACAAGACGGCGATTCTGGAAACGCCCGGCGACGATGCCGACGACCGGCGTAACCTTTCGGCGATCCGTACGATCGCGCGCGGAGCGGCGGCATGACGGGGCTCTCGCGCAGCGGATTCTTGCGCGCGGCCGGTGCGATGGCGTTGAGCGCGGGCGCGGTGCGCGGCGGCGCGGTCGAGGCGCGTGAGGACGTCGCTGCGCGCATCGCCGATGCCGCGATCCGCGCGCATCCGGAACTCGAGCACTTGGCGATCGCGGTCGGCGTGGTCGCGGGCGGCGGACCCGGTCGCCTGTACTTCGCCGGCGCGCCGGTCGCGGCGCGCAACCACGCGCAGCCGCGCGCACTAAATGCGCCGACGCCCTTCCTGATCGGCTCGATCACGAAGGTCTTTACGACGCGCATCTACGCGATGCGCCAGGGAACCTTCGAGCGGCGCCTGGGCGAGGTGCTGCCGCTCGGCCTGCCGGAGCGCGAGCTGCATGCGGTGCGCGAGGGCATGTGGGCGGTGGTGAACGAACGCGACGGCACCGCGCCAATCGCCAAGCT
>DAHUYY010000314.1 GCA_027306845.1 Vulcanimicrobiota bacterium
TTCGAAGAACGTATCCATCGTATCGCTCTCGCGCCGCGCCGGCCCACCGCACTTCGGACAGGTCGTTTCGATAAACGAAGGGAGGCGTGCCAACGGCGAACCCTCGCCGGTAATCGGCGCATCGGGAGGCAGCAAGATCGGCAGCTGATCCTCGGGAACGGGAACCTCACCGCACCCCTGGCAATACACAATCGGAATCGGCGTGCCCCAATAGCGCTGCCGCGATACCAACCAATCGCGAAGCCGATAGGTGGTGGTCGCTTTGCCGATACCGCGCCGATGAAATTCCGCCGCGATCGCGCGGCGCGCCTCGGCGCTCGCCATACCGGAAAATGCACCGCTTGCGACGAGCGTGCCGTCATCGACGAATGCTTCGTCGATCGGCGCGTCGGCCGTCGGCACGCTACCGGTCGGGATAATGACGCGTGCGATCGGCAGATCGTGCTTGCGGGCGAAATCAAAATCGCGTTCGTCGTGTGCGGGAACACCCATCACCGCGCCGGTTCCATATTCGGCGAGCACGTAGTTGGTCACCCAAATCGGTACGCGCGCGCCGGAGAGCGGATGCACCGCATATGCACCGGTGAAAAGCCCCTGCTTCTCCATCAAACTCGTTCGTTCGAGTTCGGATTTCGAACGCAGGCTCTCGGTGAAGCGATCGATCGCCGCTGCGCTCTCCGGAGCGATAAGCTCTTTGATGCGCGCGACCACCGGGTGCTCGGGCGCGAGCGCGAGGAAAGTGACCCCGAAGACGGTATCGACGCGCGTGGTGAAGACCTCGATGCTCTCCGTCGCGCCCTCGATTGCGAATGAAAATTGCGCGCCTTCGCTTTTACCGATCCAATTGCGCTGCATCGTGCGCGTCCGTTCGGGCCATCCGTCGAGCCCTTCGAGCCCTTCGAGCAGCCGTTCGGCAAACTCGGTGATCCGCAAGAACCATTGCGAGAGATTGCGACGTTGCACCGGCGTATTACAGCGCCAACAGCAGCCGTCGATCACCTGCTCGTTCGCGAGCACCGTCGCGTCCTTCGGGCACCAGTTGACCGGCGCTTCGCGTTTATAGGCAAGCCCGAGTTCGTAGAGCCGCAAGAACAGCCACTGATTCCAGCGATAATATTCCGGCGTGCAGGTTGCGATCTCGCGCGACCAATCGTAGCTCGTGCCCATCAAGCGCAACTGCCGCTGCATGTTGGCGATGTTGGAGAGCGTCCACGTCGCCGGAGCGATGCCGCGCTGGATCGCCGCATTTTCCGCCGGCAGGCCGAACGCATCCCAACCCATCGGGTGCAGCACGTTGTAGCCCAACATGCGCATCGATCGCGCGATTGCATCGCCGATCGTGTAATTTTTTGCATGCCCGACATGCAGATCGCCCGACGGATACGGCAGCATCTCGAGGACGTAATACTTCTCGCGCGTTGGATCGGGGCGCGCTTCGGCGAGCCCATCGCGCTCCCAACGCTCGCGCCAGCGCTGCTCGATATCCTGGAAATCGTATGCTGCGGCCATCTGCATAGCATACGCAACGAAAGCAAGCCTGCCCACCGCAGGGGTCGCAGCATGCTTTCCCGCGCGCGATTGCGCGTGAAGGATCGGCATGAAACGTTGGCTCGCCCTACCCGCCGCCGCGCTCCTCATCGCGGTGCTCGCCTTCCACCCCGCCCCGACCCCCCTCGTCGTCGCCGCGGCCGCCTCACCCCATTCCGCAGCTCGGCGTGTGCCGCCGGGAAGGGCGAAGCGCCGC
>DAHUYY010000315.1 GCA_027306845.1 Vulcanimicrobiota bacterium
CTCCGCGACGCCGAGCGCGCGCCCGGCGATCGCGTGGAAGAGAAAACCGCCGAGATTCATCGCCATCGTCGCTGCAAAAACGGTCGCCCCCGAGGAGAGCAACGAGGGGCGCGCCGCCGGAGCGGCACCGGTAGAAGTAGAGGCGGAATTCACGTTCGTTCCGGTTCTGCCGCCGAAAGGCCGATGCCTGGGGAGCCCCAGCGTGGCCGCCGGGGAGCCCGGGGGTCGGCAGCTTCGTGCGCGAATGCAGCGGGGGTGGACGTTGAAACGCTGCCTATCCCCGGCGCCCTCTTGCTGCGCCCGCGCATCTTCACCGACGAGCGCGGGAGTTTCCGCGAGAGCTTCAGCGTGGAGCGCTATGCCGCCGTCGGCATCGGCGAACGCTTCGTACAGGAGAACGTCTCGCTCTCGCGCTACGGCGTGCTGCGCGGCCTGCACGGCGACCCGCGCATGAGCAAGATCGTGCAAGTGCTCGCGGGCGACGCCTTCGACGTCATCGTCGACGCGCGCCCGGGGAGCGCTACGTTCGGCCGCTGGTACGGCTGCGATCTGCGGGCCGAAGAGGGAACCCAGCTCTACATCCCCGCCGGCTGCCTGCACGGCTTTCTCTCGCTCGCCGAAGGAACCGTGCTGCACTACCTGCAGAGCGCGCTCTACGATCCGAGCAGCGAATTCGGCGTTGCCTGGAACGACCCCAGCATCGGCATCGCTTGGCCGCTTGCGACGCCGCCGATTCTCAGCGCGAAAGACGCCGCGAACCCGCCGCTCGCACGCTAGACGGCAATTACGGAGCGCTAGCGCTTCGTGCTGCCCGGCACCTCGCACGATTCGAACGCGACGTCGTAGACGGCGAGCCCGTAGGTTTGCGGATAGAGCCGCAGCACGTGCGTCCCGAATTTCGCATTCATTATCACGTCGTATTCACGCGAAGCGTTGACGAGCACGTACGACATGCCGTTGCGTGCGTAGCGAATATCCTTGCCGGCATCGGCGCGCGGAATCGGCTTCCCATCTTGGGTGACGTTCACGCGCGTCGGCTTTCCGGCACTCGGCGTCATCACCACCGCAACTTGGATGGCGTGATACTTCAGCCCGAAATAGCCGCCGCCTGCGTTCTAGACGACCGCTTGTTGCGTGGCATGCCAACTCCCGTCGAGATAAACTTGGCCGTCGACGAATCCGCTCGGCGCCGAATAGGTGTAGTCGCGGAAACGGCTCCCCGAAGGCGGTGCGTTCGCAACGTGCTGGTCTTCCAGTAAAATCTCCGCGGTGCGCGGATAGCAGACCGCGCCGGGTTTATCGTAGCTATCCTGCGGTAACAACGGCATGAGCGGCGGAAACTTTAATTGCGGGTTACCGAGATGCAGCAACCCTTGAATGATATATTCGGTGCGTTGATAGTTGCCCTCGCCGACCGAGGTCTCGACGAGCCGGCCGCGTTGGTCGAAGAGCATCTCCGTGGGCCACGCCTGCACGCCGAAGCGATTCCAAACCGCACGCTTCGCATCGATCTCCACGGGCCACGCGATCCCCAAGCGCTTCACCGCATCGACGATATGTTTTCGCTCCCCCGAGAACGCAAACTCCGGCGTCTGCACGCCGACGATCTCGAAGCCTTCGTTGTGGTAGCGCCGATACCACGTGCGCAGATAAGGGAGCGTTCGCAGGCAATT
>DAHUYY010000316.1 GCA_027306845.1 Vulcanimicrobiota bacterium
CTGCACATTGGCATAGGCGGCCCCGAAGAGCTTCTTGGCCCGCTCGATGGCCAGCTGCTCGGCGATGTCGACGTACTCACAGCCACCGTAATAGCGCTTGCCCGGATATCCTTCCGCATATTTGTTGGTCATCACGCAGCCCATCGCTTCGCGAACCGCGCGGCTTGCATAGTTCTCCGAAGCGATCAGCTCCAGGTTCTCTTGCTGGCGGCGTTCCTCGCTGCGGATCGCGTCAAAAACTTGGGGATCTTCGTTCTCGATGTGGCTGGGCGTCAGAATATCCATGGAAAACTTCTTCGTTAGGGACTGCCGGGCGCCTTGGCCGCCCGAGACGTCCCGAGCAGCCGAACGAACACGGCAACCCCCGCGACGAAGCTCACGAGAACCAAATCGTTCGCACCGTTGCGCTGCATGCCAAATCCCACGCCGATGACGGCAATCGCCGCGGGCAGCGACGCGAGGATGAACGACGGTCCGCCGGTGAGCACGCGGAAGCCTCGAAGCAACGCCACCATCGCGACGAAAACGGCGGCGAGCAACGCGAACCAGGCAATCGCTACGGTGAGCGCGGGCAGCAAAGCGCCCCCCTCGACGACGCGGCTGAAATCAGAAAGAACCACACAGAATATCCCGGGGTACGCAGCCGGGACCGAGAATTCGCGGCTGCGCACCGATGCGATCGCAAGGTAGAGCAGCGCCGAAAGAGTGCTTAGGGTCAGAAGCGCCGTTACGGCCGATGCGGTATCGATCACAGCAGCTCCTTCGGCGTTACGGCGCCGGAAGTCCCGGAACGGCCGCTCGCGCAACGCGCCGTTCCAAAGAGCATGACGGCAAGCGAGAGTGTGCAGACGAGGGCGACGATCGCTGGTTGGGCGTAACTAAACATCGCCAGGGCGAACACCGCACATGCGAGCACCGTCAGCTCGTTTGCGCTCGGGCCGCGCCGGCGGATCGCCGCACGAACCGCAACGAAAACACCGAACGCCACGATTTCGACGGCCACGCCCACGTCGGAGACCGGGGGCGTCGCGAATCGCGCGAGAACAGCGCGAACGGCGATAGTCGCAAAGCCGAAGAGGATGAGCAGCGGCCAGTCCCGCTCGTTGGTGCGTCGGACCACGCCTATAACGGCTTGCGCCAGGACGAGCCCCAGAAAGATCAGCAGCGTCACGCGAACGATGACGAGAGAATCCACTTACAGCAGCTCTTTTGGCGTTACGGCGTCCGTGACGGCGCCCTGCTCGATATCCTTGAGCGTGCGCTCGCGTTGCTTGTCGCCGAATTCGAAAAGCTGTTCCACGCGGTGCTTGTGCCGCGCCCCTTCCGAGGTGTCACCTTCGTAGGGTGCATGCAAGAAGATGTCGACCAGACGCTCGATCATCTCCCATCCCGTGAGGCGCTCCGAAAGCGCAAAAACGTTGGCGTCGTTGTGACGGCGCGCGAGTTCGGCGGTCAACGGTTCCATCACCACCGCACAACGCACGCCGGGCACCTTGTTGGCCGCGATGGAGATGCCGATGCTGGAACCGCAGATCACGATGCCGCGATCGGCTTGTCCGGTCGCGACCGCTTCACCGACGGCATAGCCGTACTGCGGATAATCGACCGGCGTCGCATCGTGCGTTCCGAAATCTAACACGTGGTGTCCCGAATCGCGCAAGATC
>DAHUYY010000317.1 GCA_027306845.1 Vulcanimicrobiota bacterium
CGACCCTCGCGTCGACAACAGCAACGGCTCGCATTATAACGATGCATGCGTAACGATGGCGCTTGCCAATTCTCGCGGCATGCTTGGAAGCTATCGCGGAACGCAAATCGCTATCTCGGCTTCGCCGGTAGCAAGCGACGGCGCCTACAAGCGCACCGCCCATTACGGCAGCGCGGCGAGATTTTTCTCGCGCGTCGATACGCCCGACGAGATCGCGCGCGAGGCGGTGCGGCGAACGGTGGTATTTTACGGAGCGAGTAAGCCGAAGACAGCGGCGACGGCGATCCTGTTCGACCGCGAGGTTGCCGCTTCGGTGCTCGACGATATCTTCGCCGCGTGCAGTGCGGCAAACGTCGCAGTCGGTAACTCGTGGCTAGCCGGTCGCACCGGCGAGCGGATCGGCAGCGATCTCGTCGATATCGTCGACGACGGCACGATTCCCGGCGCATTGGGCTCGTCGCCCTTCGACGCCGAAGGCACGCCGTCACAGCGTACGCCCGTCTTCGAGCGCGGCATCTTACGCTCGTTTCTCTTCGATGCCTATTACGCACGGCGCCTAGGGGCGCGAAGCACCGGCAATGCCGTTGCCGGAGGAATCGGGCCGAATACCTTTTTTCTGGCGCCTGGGGCGGCGACGCTCGACGATCTTATCGCATCGACGAGGCAGGGTATCCTGGTTTTGGAAACGATCGGTTTCGCAACCGAACATGCATCGGGGCTTTATAGCCGGGGCGCACGCGGAATTGCAATACGCAATGGTGAACTAGCCGAACCGGTAGAAGAATTCACGATAGCAGCCCCGTTCCCCGAGATGCTGGCAGGCATAGACGCCGTCGCAAACGATCTCAAATTCGACGGCTCGATCGCCTCTCCAAGTTTCCGGGTAGCCGAGATGCAAGTAAGCGGATCGTCGTCCGCACCTTAGGAGGATCGTAGCAGTGGCGCAGGTTGCAATAAGTTTTACGCTCATCATGCGCGTCGAGATGCCGAATGAGACCGGTGCCTTCGGCGTTCTCGCAACGGCGATCGGCGATGCCGGCGGTGTTATCGCAGCGGTAGATATGCGGTCGGTCAACCGGTCGCGCGTTATCCGCGATGTCACGGTAAACGTGAGCTCCGAACAGATCGGCAACGACGTGCGTCGGTGCGTAGAAGCGATCGAAGATGCGCGCATCATCAGCATCTCCGACTCTACGTTCCTCGCTCATATCGGTGGTAAAATTCGCGTCGAGCCGAAGATCCCGGTGAAAACTCGCCAAGATCTTTCCACGGTTTACACGCCGGGCGTGGCGCGCGTTTCGATGGCCATCGCAGCCGACCCGAGCAAGGCATTTGCGCTAACGATCAAACGTAATTCCGTAGCCGTGGTCTCCGACGGCACCGCCGTATTAGGGCTCGGCGATATCGGCCCGCTCGGCGCGTTGCCGGTGATGGAGGGCAAGGCGATGCTCTTCAAGCAATTTGCGGATATCGACGCTTTCCCCATCTGTCTCGATACCAAAGATGTCGATGAAATCGTTGAGACGGTCGTACGCATCGCGCCGGTCTTCGGCGGTATTAATCTCGAAGATATCTCGGCACCGCGCTGCTTTGAGGTCGAGCAAAAACTCATCGAACGGCTCGATATACCGGTGATGCACGACG
>DAHUYY010000318.1 GCA_027306845.1 Vulcanimicrobiota bacterium
AACGCAGCAGCGGCGAGGTGATTCTTTTCATCG
Source organism: Vulcanimicrobiota bacterium (assembly GCA_027306845.1). Taxonomy (GTDB): domain Bacteria; phylum Vulcanimicrobiota; class Vulcanimicrobiia; order Vulcanimicrobiales; family Vulcanimicrobiaceae; genus JABEUX01. Next base: position 34 of record DAHUYY010000318.1, read on the forward strand.
ACGAACTCCACGCGCTCGTCGGGGCGGGCGCGGCCGAAGGTGCGCTCGACGTAAGTTCGATGATTAAACCCGAACTCGCCCGCGGCGAGCTCCAATGCATCGGTGCGACGACGTTCGCCGAGTACCGGAAATATATCGAGTCCGATGCCGCGCTCGAACGGCGCTTCCAGCCCGTGCAGGTCGCCGAGCCGAGCCCCGAAGCGACGCGCGCGATCCTCGCCGGATTGCGCAAACGACACGAGCAGCACCACCACGTGCTCATTACCGACGATGCGCTCGATGCCGCGGTCGCGCTCTCGGCGCGCTATATCGCCGACCGCTTTCTGCCCGATAAAGCGATCGATCTGCTCGATGAAGCGGCGGCCTCCGCGGCGCTTGCTGCAACGCCCGGTTCGACCGCCCGCGTCACCCGCGACGAGATCGCCGCGATCGTGACGAAGTGGACCGGAATTCCCCAGAACAGCGTCGCCGACGACGGTGCAAATGTCTTGCTCGCCCTCGAAGCGCGGCTCGACGCGCGGGTGATCGGGCAGAGCGAGGCGACGCGGAAGATCGCCGAAGCGCTTCGCCGCGCGCGCGCGGGGCTGCACGACCCGCGTCGCCCGCTTGGGAGTTTTCTTTTTCACGGGCCGAGCGGCGTCGGCAAGACCGAGCTCGCTAAACGCTTGGCCGCCGAGCTCTTCGGCAGCGAAGAGGCGATCGTGCGCATCGACGGCGGTGAGTTCGGTGAAGCGCACAGCATCGCTCGACTGATCGGTGCGCCGCCGGGATACGCAGGGCACGACGAGCCCGGGCAGTTGACCGAACCGGTGCGTCGCCGTCCGTACAGCGTGGTGCTCTTCGATGAGATCGAAAAGGCGCATCCCGATGTCGCTGCGCTGCTGCTGCAGTTACTCGGCGAGGGGCGGATCACCGATGCGAAGGGACGGACGATCGATTTTCGCCACGCGCTGGTCATTCTCACGCTCAACGGCGAACGCGAGGATCTCGCGATGCTGCTGCGCCCGGAATTACTCAACCGCGTCGATGAAATCGTTGCCTTTTCACCGCTGGGCAACGAAGAGATCGAGAAGATCGTCGCGCTTCACGTCGAGGCGCTCGCCTCGCGCTTGGGAGCGCGCGAAGTGCGGCTCGAAGTCGCGCAGGTCGCACTCGCGGAGTTGGCAGCCGAGGCGATGCGCACCGGAAACGGTGCGCGCGACGTCGCGCGAACGGTGCAGAGCCGACTCGGCACGCCGCTCGCCGGAGCGATCTTAGCGGGTCTCGTCTCTGCCGGCGGCATCGCGCAGGTGACGCTCCGCGAAGGCGACTACACCGTCACCGCGGCGTAATACCGAGGAATCTACCTCTTTTCAAGAACAGTATATTGGAGCGGATTTCGAGAAAGAAACTTCATTTTCGCGATGATTTTTCCGGTCGCAACGTCGACTTCATACCCATCCAATAAGTGTAACCAATCCCACTGAATGAAAAGCTTGCCGGTTTCATCCTCGTAGAAAACTTCCATCGGACGAAAATTTTCGCTCCATGAATTCACCCCCAATTGCCACCGGAGCACCCCATCCGATCCATACATGTAGAGATTTCGGGGGTCGTCCTTTTCGCG
>DAHUYY010000319.1 GCA_027306845.1 Vulcanimicrobiota bacterium
TATCGGCGGCCACGGCGTCGCCATCGGCGGGGTCATCGTCGACGGCGGGCGCTTCGACTGGGCGGCGAGCTCGCGCCACCGGGAGTTCAGCACCCCAGATCCTACGTATAACGATATCGAGTACGCCGCCGCATTCGGTCCGGCGGCCTATATCGTGAAGGCGCGCGTGCAGTTGCTGCGCGACATCGGGGCTGCGCTCTCACCCTTTAATGCCTGGTTACTGCTTCAGGGACTCGAGACGTTGGGCGTGCGGATCGAACGGCACGTCTCCAACGCAACGAAGGTCGCCGAGTACCTCGCCGAGCACCCGCGCGTTGCATCGGTGCGCTACCCGGGGCTTGCGGCCGACCGCGAACACCAACGCGCGCAACGCTACCTGCCCAAAGGGGCGGGTGCGATCGTCACCTTCAACGTTCGTGGCGACGAAAGCGAAGCGCGCGCAACGATTGACGGCCTGCGGCTCTTCTCGTTACTCGCCAACGTCGGCGATGCGAAATCGCTAGCGATCCATCCCGCCTCGACAACGCACCGGCAGCTAACGACGCACGAACGACTGGCAAGCGGCGTCGATGAGAGCACGATCCGGCTCTCCGTCGGCATAGAAGATAGCGAAGATATCATCGCCGATCTCGCAAACGCGTTGGGATCGTGACCGAACGCACGATAGCGATCGGCGCACTCGAACTCGACGGTGGGCAGATGCTGCCTGCCGTCGAGCAGCGAGTGGCGATCTATGGCGACCCTGCCTGCGGGCAGATCGTGCTCGCGCTCCACGCCCTCACCGGCGATCATCGCGTCGCCGCCTGGTGGCCGGGGCTCGTCGGCGAGGGCGCGCTCTTCGATCCGCGCTCGTGCTGCGTTATCGGTATCAACATGCTCGGCTCGTGTTACGGCTCGACACCGGTTCGCGAGTACATAACCATCGCCGATATCGTGCGCGCGCAGCGACGCGCGCTCGAGGTTCTCGGCATCGAACGCATCGATGTCGCAATCGGCGGTTCGATGGGCGGCATGCAGGCGCTGCAGTGGGCGCACGATACCCCCGATCGGATCGGGCGCGCGGTCGCGATCGGCGCGCCCGATCATACCGGCGCGCTGGCGATTGCGTTGAATTCGATTCAGCGCGACTCACTCGCACTCGACCCGGTCGCGGGCCTTGGGCTCGCGCGCAAAATAGCGATGCTCTCGTATAAAAGCGATGCCTTGCTCTCGCGGCGCCACGGCCGCCGCCGCGACCGCAACGGACGGCGATGTTTCGACATCGAGGGTTTTCTCGATCTCCAAGCAACGCGCATCGTCGAGCGCATCGACGCCGCGACGTACGCAACGCTCACCCATGCGATGGATTCGTTCGATCTCCGCGATACCGACTGGCCGGAGAGCACGCCACCGCTGACGTTCGTCGGTATTTCATCGGATACGCTCTTCCCGGCGCGCGAGATACGCGATGCCGCCGAGCGTATCGCCTGCCGCGGCATCGACGTGCGCTACATCGAGTTTCAAAGCGAACACGGTCACGATGCCTTTCTCGCCGAGGATGCGACGCTCGCCGAACTGCTCGCGCGCAACGCCTTCGCGGGCGTCACGTAGTCAGTAGCGTTCACCCCACCACGCGTACGCGATCGCGCATAAAGCAC
>DAHUYY010000031.1 GCA_027306845.1 Vulcanimicrobiota bacterium
GGTTCATGCAAGCCATCCATCGCACGCGTCGAGCAGCTCGCACTCGTCGAGCAGCTCTCACTCGTCGCACAGCGCTCACTCGTCGAGCAGCGCTCACTCGTCGAGCAGCTCTCATTCGTCGAGTAGCTCTCATTCGTCGAGTAGCTCTCACGCGACGCATCATGAATCGTCGCACCCCCACCCGAAGGCAACGGCAGCACCCTCGCGAATCTAGGCGAGGCAGGCACTCGCTACTACACGGGGGTTACTTGATGCTCGCTTTCATCGACGCGCCGATCATACTATCGATATTGCTCACGAGTATTATTCTCGCGATTCTCCCCATTTGGTTTACCTGGCGCGCGCTCGACCGCGCCGGGCTCGCCGGGCCACTCGCACTGATCGGGGTTATCCCGTTGGGAGTTTTCGTCGTGCTTGGAATTCTCGCGTTCGCCGAATGGCCGAACCTTCACTCGCAGAGCGAGCGCGCATAGAGCGCCGGCGTCGGCTACCCAACGGCAGCGATCGCCGCTGCGAGATCGATCGTCCCGCGGTAGAGCGCACTGCCGATGATGCAGGCATCGACGGCAGGCGGGGCGGCGACGCGAAGCTTCTGTAAATCGGCGATGTTTTGCGCTCCGCCGCTTGCAGTCACGCGCACGTCGGCCGCCGCGGCGACTTCACGCAGCGCATCGAGATCGTAGCCTTCGCCCATGCCGTCGCGACGGATCTCGGTAAAAATAACGCGGCGCACGCCCCAGCGAGCGACGCGCTTCACCAATGCGTCGCGGTCGATCGGGGTTCGTTCCTGCCAACCACGGACGGCCACCTCGCGTCCGCGCGCATCGATACCGGCGATAACTTTATCTCCGTACCGGCCGACGATCTGCCGCGCGACGCGTTCGTCCTCGACGAAAAGCGTTCCGATGATAATCTCTGCGGCGCCTGCTTCGAAGCGCGCTGCAGCGTGCTCGGCGCTCCGAATTCCGCCGCCGACTTGGATCGGCACCGATACCGCGCGAGCGATTGCCGCGATCGCCGAGAGATTTTCGCCCGATCCGAATGCGCCGTCGAGATCGACGACGTGCAAACGTTTCGCTCCCTGTGCGACAAACGAACGCGCGCGCGCGACCGGATCGTCGTCGTAGGCGGTCTCGCGCGTGGGATCTCCCTGCTCCATGCGCACGCATTTGCCGGCACGCAGATCGATGGCGGGAATGACGAGCATTGCGGGGCTTCCTTTCCTGGTTAGTTCAGCGAGGCAAGAAACGCGTTGAGAATTTTCTCTCCGCTCCGTTGGCTCTTCTCGGGGTGAAACTGCGTTCCCACCGCGGCACCGCGGGCGACGACGGCGGCAAAGCGCTCGCCGTGCGTTGCCGTAGCGATACAATCGTCGCCGGGAAGCGCGCGATACGAATGGAGAAAATACGCATACTCTTCTTCCCCAAGCTCGGCGAGCACGGGGTGCGCGACGCTACGCTCCAAGCGATTCCAGCCCATATGCGGCAAGCGCACGTCGCTCTCGAAGCGACCGACCTCGCCGCGAAGAATCCCGAGCCCGCGTGCCCCCCCGAACTCACTCGAACCATCGAAGAGCACCTGCATGCCCACGCAGATTCCGAAGTAGGGCCGCCCCCGCTCGATTCGTTCGTAGATCGCGCTATCGAGACGGCGTTCGCGTAACGCATCCATCGTGGCGGCAAACGCCCCGTCGCCCGGAAAAAATGCGGCATCGGCTTGCAACACGGCATCGCGGTCGTCGGTCACAATCGGTTCGATATCGCGCCGACGCAACGCTCCAACCAACGAACCGATGTTTCCGCCACCGTAGTCGATTGCAACGATTCGACGGGGCATCCTTATTCCAACAGTCCTTTGGTCGAGGCGACGACATCGCCTTCGATACTCTTTGCAGCGGCGAACGCTCGCGCGAACGCTTTGAACGTCGCCTCGCAGAGGTGGTGCGCTACGTGTCCGTGCATGGCAATGAGGTGGACCGTGATGCGCGCATGGTCGCTAAGCGCGCGGAAAAATTCACCGACCATTTCGGTCGGCATCGCCCCAAGATCGTTCCGCAGAAACTCCACGCGGAAATTGAGATACGAACGCCCGGAGATATCGACGCTCGCCGCTATCAACGCATCGTCGAGCGGCAACATAATCGAACCGAAGCGCACAATCCCACGTTTTTCGCCGAGCGCTTCGTAAAACGCTCGCCCCAACGCAATGCCTACGTCTTCGATGAGGTGGTGGTTGTCCATCCCATCGCCGCGCGCGCGCAGTTTCAAACCTATTTTACCGTGTAAGGCGAGCGCATGCAGCATGTGGTCGAAAAAATCGACCCCCGTCTCGATGGAAATTTCACCGCCGTCAAGATCGACCGCGAGATCGATCTCGGTCTCCTGAGTCGCTCGTTTCACGTGCGCGGTGCGCGCCGGAGCGCTCATCGCATTAGTGCGCGGTCGTCGGCCGCGAACCGATCGGCACGAACGGCCCGGGCGGCGGGCCTTCGTAGGTCGCCTGCGGGCGAATCAAACGGTTGTCGCCGAGCTGTTCGAGGATGTGCGCGCTCCAGCCGGCGATGCGGCCGCACGCGAACATGCAGGTAAATTCGTCGCCAGGCATGCCGAGGTCGGCGAGCAACGGAGCGGTGTAGAAATCGACGTTCGCGTAGATGCTCTTATCGGGTTTGGTTTCCTTGAGCACTTTGTTGCTCGCTTCTTCGAGCGCGCGCGCGATTTCGTACCAGCGAGAATCCCCGCGGTAGGCCGAGAGTTCTTTCGCTTTCGCTTCGAGATGGCGAGCGCGCGGATCGCGAACGCGATATTCGCGGTGCCCCATGCCCATAATGCGCTCGCCGCGTCCCAACGCATCGCGGACGTAAATCTCAGCGCGGTCGGGCGAGCCGACCGAGAGCAGCGTGTTGAAGGCGGCGCTCGCCGCTCCACCGTGAAGGTCCCCTTCGAGGGTAGCAAGCGCAGCCGTGACGGCAGCGTAAATGTCCGCGCGGGTCGAGGCGGTCACGCGCGCTGAGAACGTCGACGCGTTATACGAATGGTCGGCGAGCAGAACGAGGTAGGTATCGAGCGCTTTCGCCTCGATCTCGGCCGGCATTTTCCCGGTGCGCATATACAGAAAATTCGCCGCTTGCGAGAGATCGTTGCGCGGTTCGATCGGGTCGAGGTCGCGACGGATGCGGTCCCACGCAGCGAGGATGGTCGGCATCTTTGCAATTAGCTCAATCGCCGTATGCGCGTCCGAGACGTGCTCCCCGACGCGATTGACCGGCGAGAAGAGCGCGAGCCCGCTGGCGACCGTCCGCAGGACGTCCATCGGCCAGGCGGTTTTCGGCGAACGCCGCATTCCGTCGATCAACGGCTCCGGCAGCATGCGTCGCGTACTAATTTCGCGTTTGAGGTGGTCGAGTTCGTCGCTGGTCGGAAGCTGCCCGAACAATAACAAATGCACGATCTCTTCAAAGGTCGCGTTCGGAGCGAGATCGTCGATATCGTAGCCGCGGTAGGTGAGACGACCGATTTTCCCCTCGACATTCGAGAGCAAGGTGCTTCCGACGACGACGCCTTCGAGGCCACGGTCGACAATCAAACCCGTACTGGACACGATACCTCCGGTCGATATCTTCACGATAGAATCTTTCGGGGGAACTCTTCGTGCCCCGGCATGCAGGTTCCCATACCGAACGGCGCCTGCGTTGCGACCAACGTCGCAATTATCGAAAGCGGAACGCTACGCTGCGTTACGGCGCCTCCCCCGAGCGAGCGCGTAGCCGACGATTCGCTCGACCAGCGCGTCGAATCCGATCCCGACCGCGGCGGCGGCGTCGGGCAACAGCGAGGTGGGCGTCAGCCCCGGCAACGCGTTGATCTCTAGTAAATACGGGCGGTTTTGTTCGCTAACGAGAAAATCGGTTCGCGAGTAGTCGCGCATTCCCAAGAGGCGATGCGCCGAGAGTGCGAGCATTTGCATGCGAGATGCAAGATCGGCGTCGATTTTTGCCGGCGCGATATGCGTGCTGCCGCCCGGTTCATATTTTGCATCGGTGGAATAAAAACCGTCGCGATTTGCTACAATTTCCACGACCGGGAGCGCCTCTTCGCCGAGAACCGCACACGTAAATTCACGCCCCGCGATAAATTCTTCGGCGAGAACGCAACCGTAGCTATGCGAGAGTTCGATCACCGCCGCGCTCCACTGTTCGTGCGTGCGTACGATGCGCACGCCGATAGAAGACCCTTCGTAGCGCGGCTTCACGACCAACGGGAGATCGAGCGAACCGGGCAATAGCGGCAACGCGCCGCCATCGAGATCGAAATGATCCCAGGCTGCCGTCGGTAACCCTTCGGCGGCGAAAAGCTTTTTGACGAGATGCTTATCCATCGCCAGCGCACACGCAGCGATCCCACTGCCGGTGTACGCAACGCCGAGATGCTCGAGCACGCCTTGCATCTCCCCATCCTCGCCGCCGGTACCGTGGAGCGCATTGAAGACGACGTCGGGCGCGATGGTGCGGATGGCATCGATGAAGCGCTCGTCGTAATCGATGGAATGGACTTCGTAGCCCAGCGTCGCCAGCGCCTGCGCGACCGGAGTGCCGCTCGCGATGGAGATATCGCGTTCGGAGCTCTTTCCGCCCATCGCCACCGCGACGCGCGCTTTACGCAACTCGGCCATTGCCTCCGTCCCACTGCCGATCGACAAAAACTCCCACGAGATGCACCTCCAACTCCAACCCAATTCCGAAGCGTTCGAAGACCGCACGCCGAACGCGTGCGAGCAACGTTGCGACGTCGCAGGCGCTCGCCGCGCCGAGATTATTAATAAAGTTCGCGTGGAGCTCTGAGACTTCCGCATCGCCCTCACGCCAACCCTTCGCCCCCACAGCTTCGATCAGCCGTGCGGCTTTCTCGCCTTCCGGATTGCGAAAGCACGACCCTGCGTTGGGCAGCGCGATCGGCTGAGTTTGCTTACGGCGGACGAGGCGCGCCTGCATCTCCTCGCGCACGCTCCGCGCGTCGCCGCGCACGAAGGCGAGTTCGGCCCCCACGACCACCGCATCGCGTGCGAGGTTGGTGTGCCGATAAAAATACCGAATGTCGACGGAGTGTGGGGCCGGCCGGCTCGGCGATTGCACGCGCACGTCGCGGATGAAATCGCCCATCTCGCGATCGGTTCCGGCGTTCATTCGCAGCGATCCACCAAGCGTTCCCGGTATGCCGGCCAGCGAAGCGATGCCGACGGCACCTGCACTCGCGGCGCGCGCGGTGATCGCGGCCATGGAGGCCGATGCACCCGCGAGCACGCGAACCGTATCGTCGCTCGCACGCACGTCGACGCGCGCAAAATCACCGCCCAACCGCAGTACGATGCCGCGAATTCCGCCGTCGCCGACGAGCAAATTGCTTCCGCTTCCCAAGACAAACCAGGGTAAGCGACGGCGCACGCAGTGCGCGAGAACCGCAGCGAGCTCGTTCTCTCGTTCCAGCTGTGCGAACGCATCGGCCGGGCCGCCGATCTTCCACGAAGTAAAAGGCGCGAGCGGCTGTGAGAATGTCACTCGGTCGCTCAGCAACTCCTGCAACATCGCGCGGTCGTCCTCATCGAGCAACGATTTCATACTCGCTGCCGTCGTGAGGCTCACCGCAGAGCCGCCGCCGGCATCGCGCGTGCGGCGAGCCGCGCCGCGCTGCGCGTAATCGACCCCGCACCCAACATTAAAACGAGCGTACCGGGTAAGGACTCCTCTTCGATGCGCTCGACGAGCTCTTCGACGCGCGCGACATAGCGAACGTCGACGCCATGCTCGCTGAGCCGGTCGCCGATAGAGCGTTCGCTGATGCCTGGAATCGGGGCTTCGGAGGCCGCGTAGATCGGCGTGAGATAGACGCGGTCGGCGCCACGCAAGGCGTCGGCAAAATCACGCGCGAGATACCCGGTGCGCGAGTAGCGATGCGGCTGAAATGCGACGACGAGCGGGCCGGCATGATAGTTGCGCGCCGCCGCGATCGTCGCGCGTACGGCAGTTGGATGATGCGCGTAATCGTCGACGACGGTGAGGCGTTGCCCGCGCGCGAGGATATCGAATCGACGCCGCACGCCGCGAAAATCGCGTAGCCCGGCAACGATAGCCGCGAACGGCACGCCCACCTCGCCGGCGACGGCGATCGCCGCAAGTGCATTGAGAAGATTGATCGCTCCGGGGACGTTGAGCGTGACGACGCCGCGCCGTTCGCCGCCGACAACGAGATCGAACTGCGTGCTCAAGCCGGCGAAGACGACGTTGGCGGCAGTGACGTCGGCGAGCGCACTCGTACCGAAAGTTATCGTGCGCGCCGCACGCGGTTGCGCCGCGAGCGACGCCGAATTGGCGTTGTCGATTCCGACGATCGCCGCCCCATCGGCCGGCAAGCGACCGAGGAATTCACGGAATGCATCGATGAGGCGGGGCAGCTCGTCGTCGGAGTTGAGATGATCGTTCTCGATATTATTAATCGCGGCGATGCGCGGCTGCAACAATGCAAACGAGCCGTCCGATTCGTCGGCTTCACAGACGAACCAGGGCGAAGCTCCGTCGACGGCATTGCGACCCAGTTGCGGGTCGATTCCGCCGAGCACCAACCCGGCATCGATTTCTCCGGCTCTCAAGATCGCATGGAGCATCGCGGTGGTCGTGGTTTTTCCGTGCGTTCCGCAGATGGCGATGCCGTCACGGCCGTCGATCAAGCGGGCGAGCAACTCACCGCGATGCACCACGGGAAGTTTCCGGCGACGCGCTTCGCAAAACTCGGGGTTATCGCGATCGATCGCCGAACTCACGATGACTTCTTCCGCATCGCCAAGCGAATCGGCATCGTGGCCGACGTAGACGCGCGCGCCCTCCGCACGAAGTTCTTCGAGCAAATCGCTGTCATTAATATCGGAGCCTGCGACGCTCGCGCCGCGCGCGAGTAGAATGCGCGCGAGTGCGCTCATTCCGATTCCTCCGATGCCGATAAAGTGTCGGCGCACGTTGCGGGTCACGTTGGGGTATTTCGCCCCGCGAGCGCCGCTATCCGTGCAAGAATCAACGCCGCCGGGTCGGGGGTGCGAAAAGTCGCAATCGCGGCGCGGAGCCGTGCCAGCGCTGCGGGGTCGCAGAGCTCGGCGAGGAGCGCGCCGAGCGAGCCGGCGTCGAGCCGTTCGTCGGGAATCGCCACGGCAGCACCGGCGGCCTCGAGCGCACGGGCATTCTCGCTTTGGTGATCTTCGGCGGCGTGGGGATAGGGAACCAGAATCGACGGCAACCCAAGCGCGATCAATTCGGCGAGCGTCGAAGCGCCCGCGCGCGCTAAAACCAGATCGGCGGCGGCGAACGCATCGGCGGGATCGTCGAGATAGGGACGGATTCCGCCGCCCTTCGCCCCCGGCAGCCGCGACCGCACGCGTTCGTACTCCCGCTCGCCGGTAAGGCGCAGCACCTGCCAGCCGGAAGGGAGCTTTCCTGCGGCGATTACACCGACGAGCGCGTCGTTGAGCGATCGCGCCCCCTGGCTTCCGCCCATTGCAAGCAGCGTGCGACGCTGCGGATCGAGCCCGAGCCGCTCCATTGCAGCGGCGCGAGGCGGCAACGCGCGCAGCGTGCCGCGAATCGGCACCCCGGTGCAAACGTAACGATCTCCGAAGCGCGCGTCGCCCTGCGGCAACGCGCCCCAGATCTCGTCGACGAAGGGCGCGAGGAGACGATTGGTGAGGCCCGGGCGCGCGTTGGGTTCCAGAAGCGCGATCTTCGTTCGCGAGAGTCGCAGCGCGCGCAATATTCGCGCCGCAACGACGAGCGGAAAACAGACGTACCCGCCGGTCGCGACGATCGTATCGGGGCGCTCTCGCGCCAGCACGGCGAACGCCTGCAACACGCCCCAACCATTGGCGACGCTCGTTCCCAGCAGCGCGAGCAGATTCTCGCGGCGCAGCGGCCGCGCGGTAATGCAATGGAGAGGATATCCCGCTTGCGGAACCAGACGCGCTTCAAGCCGGTCGGCGGTACCAACGAAAGCAATGCGTGCATCGGCTCCATCGCGGTCGCGCAGCGCATCGGCGATCGCAACCGCCGGATAGATATGTCCGCCCGTGCCTCCTCCGGCGAAGAGGATGCGCATGCGCTAACTTCCTATGCGACGGCGGCGCCCGACGTTGGCGATCAGCGCGACGGCGATGAGATCGACGACGAGCGCGCTGCCGCCGAACGAGATGAAGGGCAGCGGAACGCCGGTAACCGGCCACGACGACGTGACCACGCCGATGTTGATGAAGGCTTGCACCACGATCAGTGCAGTGCAGCCCAGCGCCAGAAAATAGCCGAAGCGATCTTCGGCGCGCATCGCGATCTTCACCGCCCGCGTTGCGAAGACGACGAAGAGCGCGACGACGGTGAGCGTGCCGATGAGGCCCAACTCTTCACCGACGATCGAAAAGATGAAATCGGTATATTGTTCGGGGAGGTAGAAGAACTTTTCGCGCGATGCCCCGAGGCCGACCCCCCACCATCCGCCCGAGCCGAGTGCATAGAGCGATTGCACGATATGAAAACCGTAATTGAGTGGGTCTTTCCAAGGGTTTAAGAACGCGAGGATGCGTTCGCGTTGATACGAGTGGGCGAAGATCGAGTAAACGACCACCGGAGCGGTAAAGAGAATGCCGCCGAGCAGATGCGGTATCCGCGCACCGGCGACGAAGAGCATGACGAAACCGATTGCCACGATGATGCTCGCCGTACCCATATCGGGTTCGCGTTGAATGAGCAGGGCGACCAAGAATGTCGCGATGAGCAGCGGCACCACGCCGCGGGAGAATGAGAGAATGCGCTCGCCCATATCGGCGAGCCGCACCGCCAAGAAAAAGACCAGCGTCAGCTTGGCAAACTCCGAGGGCTGGATGCTCAGCGATGAGATCCCCAGCCAGCGCCGCGAGCCATTCACGCTCGCACCGAGATGCGGCACGAGCACCGCCACCAGCGCCAGCGTCGTGAGAATGAAAAGTGCGGGTGCGAATGCGCGCAGCTTCGTATAGTCGATACGAAATGCGCCCCACGCGGCGAGCGACCCGACGCCCAGCCACATCAACTGTCGCTTGAAGAAATAGGCGACATCATGATGGACGGCGTACGCCGTCGTGCTCGATGCCGAGAAGACCATCACCATGCCGATGGCGACCAGGCATGCGACGCTGATAAAGAGTATGGCGTCGGGCGGCGCGCTTTCGTACGAACGTGGCGTGCGGCGCTCCGGCTTTCGCGAAAGGCGCGGCGGCGGCGCGATGCGAGCGGCGTTACGCACGGGCAGCACCTCCGAGCGCACGAACTGCGGCTGCAAATTCATCGCCGCGATGTTCGGCAGAACGAAACATATCGAAGGAAGCGCAGGCCGGCGAAAGCAGCACGACATCGCCGGCGCGGGCGAGTTTGCTCGCGCGTTCGACCGCCTCTCCCATCGTCGCGGCATTTTCGCTTGGAACGCGCCCGGCAATGGCGAGCTCGATATCGCGAGCGGCCTCACCGATCGTTAGAACCGCGCGCGCGTGCCGTGCGAGCGCATCGCCGAGGGCATCGAACGCGGTGCCCTTCGCGCGTCCGCCGACGATGGCGATAACCGGGCTGGAGAAACTCTTCAGCGCGGCGATCGCGGCCTCCGGATTCGTACCCTTCGAATCATCGATATAGCGCACCCCACCGATCTCCGTGACCGGTTGTAAACGATGCGCGATGCCGGTGAAGCTTCGCAAGGCTGCGGGAAAATGCTGCGGGTCGACGCCGAACGCTAGCGCAGCGCCGAGCGCGGCCATCGCGTTTGCGAGATTGTGGCGCCCGATCAGCGTCACATCGCCGACGGCGGCGAGATCCATGGCGGCCCGCGTATCGACGATTCGGTCGCCGATTACGGCTATACGCGCCGACGGATCGACGAGAGAGTAATCGATGACCGACATTTTCGCCGCGTTGCTACGCGCAAAACACCAAATGCGTTCGTCGTCGCGATTGGCAACGAGCGTATCGTCGATCCCGGAATTATCGACGATGCGATATTTCGCCGACGCATACTCGTCCATCGAGTCGTAACGATCGAGGTGGTCGGGCGAGATATTGAGCAGTACGGCGACGCGTGCATGGAAGCGATCGATGCTTTCGAGTTGGAACGACGAGAGTTCCGCGACGATCGCGTCGAGCCCGTCGGGAAGTACCTCGCGTATCAGCGGTTGGCCGATGTTACCGCCGAGCGCCGTCTTCTTCCCGGCGGCGCGCAACAGGTGCGCGAGCAACGCGCTGGTCGTCGATTTGCCTTTCGTTCCGGAGACGGCAAGCATCGGCGCGCGCGCAAAGCGCCAAGCGAGCTCCGTCTCACCGATCACCGTGCAACCCATCGCCCACGCGATGGCGACCGGGCGCGCGCTCGGCGGCACTCCCGGCGAGAGCACGGCCAGCTCGCTACCGCGTAAGGTCTGTTGCAATTTTTCCGTCGGGACGAACGTGACGCCGAGCGATGTGACGTGCGCGACGGCCTCGGCGGAACGTTCGGGAAATTCGTCGGTGGCAAAAACCTCCCAACTCCGTTCGCGCAAAACTTCGCAAACGGCGATGCCGCTTTTCCCCAGCCCGATAACAAGTGCGCGTTTGCCGGTGTCGGTCACTTTGCGATCCACCAGCCGAGCGCCGAGAGCACCGTCGAGATGCCCCAAAAACGCGTCGTAACCTCGAGTTCGTTCATGCCGCCGAGCTCGAAATGGTGGTGCAACGGGCTCATGCGGAAAATGCGCTTGCCGCCCGTCATTTTAAAGTAGCTCACTTGCACGATCACCGAGAGCGCTTCGGCAGCGAAGATGCCGCCGACGAGCAACAGCAACAGCATCTCGCCTTCGGCGATTGCCACACCGGCAAGCAGCGCACCGAGCGCGAGCGAACCTGTATCGCCCATAAACATCTTCGCCGGGTGCCGATTGTAGAGCAGAAACGCTAGACAAGCGCCTAACCCCAACAGCGCGACCATCGTCGGTTGCGGCAGCACGTGCGCGAAACCCAACGCTGCGAAGGCCGCGAGCGGCGCTACCATCGAGCCGGCGGCGAGCCCATCGAGGCCGTCGGTGAGGTTGACGGCGTGAATCGTTCCGGTTACTGCAAGCGTGCCGAGCAGCAACCACCAGAGATATGGCACCGTCAGGTGCCAGGTGCCGACGGCAAGCAGCGTCTGTCGCGGAAACTCCGCGTACGAACTATCGAGCCGCGTAAGAAATAGCAGTGCGATAACGGCGGTAAGAAGCAATTTCGTGCGCGCCTTGAGGCCCGCGTTCTTGCCGCGAAAGATGCCCATGAGATCGTCGATGGCACCGATCGCCGCGCAGCCGAGAATGAGGATGAGAAATTCACCGAGCATCGGCACCTGAAGATCGAGTGCGAGCGGGAGCACGGCGACGGCGAACACGATGCCGCCCATCGTCGGCGTTCCCGCCTTTGCTTGGTGGCTCGCCGGTGCATCTTCGTAGACGTGCTGGCGCAGCTTGAGCCGCCGCAGCAACGGTAGAGCGATCGCCCCGGCGATTGCAGCGAGAAGGAACCCGATAAACGCGGGCCAGAGCGCGCTCTTCACCAGATCGAGCCCATGCGGCGGCACGCTAAACCAGATCAGCATGCGGCGGCTTCCTGCGCGTAGAGCGGGTGAGCGCCCGTTCCGCGCCATTTCAGCACCACGATCGGCGTCTGCTCGTCGCCGTTGCCGTGCGGGTTCTCCAAAAGCGCCGTTGCCGTCGCATCGCGCGCGATACCGGCCGACGCACCGAGCACTTTCGCGCGGTGCAGATCGTTCACGTCGACGATCGCGCAACCGCAATGAAGCGCGGCGGCGATCTTCGCGGCGACGAGGTCGGGTTCGCGCGGTGCCAGCACGATCGCGCGTTCGTAAGGCGGCATCGTCCCGGTGTAGCCGTCGATTGCGGTAATCGCCTCGCCGAGCATCTCGTAAAAGCGGCCGCGCTTCCCGACCAGCAACCCCAGCATTTGCGCGGCGACCGCCTGCAGCACGCGCGGGACGCCGACATCGTCGATCACCAGTTGCATCGACTCCGGCTGGTTGACCGTCGCGAGCGGGTGCGCTCTGCGCGCGAGCGCAAACGCGAGCTTCGACGGGCGGATCGCTTCGGCGGCTACGAACGCACCCTGAGCGATCGCCACCGCAGTCTCCGAGATGGCAAGCACGTCGCCGGGTGCGGCGATGCCGCGCACCGCTTCGCGCACTACTGCAACGAGATCGTCGCCTTCTTCAAGCAGGCGCGTGCGCACCGGAATCGCTACCAACCCCGCCGGCAGCGCTTCGTTCGCCACAGCTAGATTCCGCACGCCGTCAGGACCTCTTCGAGAATTTCTTCCATGTGATAGCGCCGCGAGCCCTTCAACAACACGATGTCGCCGCTCTTCGTGCGTTCGAGCAACCAGAGCGCGGCGGCGTGGTTATCGTCGAAACGCCATACGCGATCGCGTGAAAAACCCGCGCGCAGCGCACCGCGTTCCAGCGCTTCGGCAAACTCACCGCCGACGAGCACTTCGTCGATCTTTTCGGGCTGCAAGTGTTCGCCGACAAGTTCGTGAAGACGCTCTGACTCGTCGCCGAGTTCTGCCATGCTCGCAAGCACTGCGATATGACGCGAACCATCCTCGTTTCCGAATGCGTCGATCGCCGCGCGCATCGAACTTGCGTTGGCATTATACGCATCGTAAACAATGGTGATGA
>DAHUYY010000320.1 GCA_027306845.1 Vulcanimicrobiota bacterium
TTGTTGCCCCGGAGGGCCCGCTCTCCGATCTCGAGATGCTCGTCGGCCTCGCTCGCGCGCTGCACGTCGAGTTGCCTTCCGCCGAGGAGGTCGAAGCGTCGGTGGCGCGTCTCTCGCAGGAGCGTGCGGCATTCGGACTCGGCGATGTTCGCTACGGCGATAACCGGTACGCTACCGGAGCGGCGCCGCGCCTCTTCTCCGGAGGCGGGACGTGCGCGCACGACGAGCGGGTCGCAGCGCTCTGCGAGGCGGTACCATAGATGCCGGCATGGATATTCGTCTTCATCAAATCGGCGATCTTGCTCTTCGTCGTCGTGACGGCGTTCGCGTACGCGATGCTCGCAGAGCGCAAGATCATGGGCTGGATGCAGCTGCGCCCCGGGCCGAATCGCGTTGGTCCGTGGGGATTGATGCAGCCGGCGGCCGATGCTGCGAAGTTGATCTTGAAGGAAGACCTGGCTCCGCGTACGGCGGATCCGCTCCTCTATCGGCTCGCGCCGTTCATCTCGCTGTTGACCGCATTTTCGGTCTACGCGGTGATTCCGTTCGGGGCGTCGCCGGCGGGTATATGGTCGATCGGGAACGTCAACGCGGGGGTCTTGTTTCTGCTCGCGATCATGTCGCTCGGCGTCTACGGTATCTCGCTCGGCGGCTGGGCATCGGGCTCGAAGTACCCGCTCCTGGGCAGCGTTCGATCGACGGCGCAGATGATCAGCTACGAGCTTTCGATGGGCCTGAGCTTCGCGGGCGTCCTGCTCGTCGCGGGCACGACGTCGCTCGACGGTATCGTGCATGCGCAAGTAGGGCTCTGGTTCTTCATTCCCGAGCTCGTCGCGTTCGTGATCTACGTGATCACCGCGGTCGCGGAGACGAATCGCGCGCCCTTCGACTTGGTCGAGGCCGAGACGGAACTCGTCGCCGGATTTCACACCGAGTACTCCGGCTTGCGCTTTGGGCTGTTCTTCATCGCCGAGTACGTCAATATGCTCACGATCTCGTGCATTGCGACGCTGCTTTTTCTCGGCGGGTGGGACGCGCCGTTCGGGTGGACCGCGCTACCGGGCGTTGCATGGTTCGTCGTGAAGGTTGCGGCGTTCATGTTCTTCTACATGTGGCTCCGGGCCACGCTGCCGCGGATTCGTTACGATCGGTTGATGGCGTTCGGCTGGAAGGTGTTGCTGCCGGTCGCAACGTTGAACGTCATCGTGACGGCCGTCGTCATCGCAGTGCGGGGATAAGGGTTCGATTGAAGATGGCAGAGGGTAAGCAGCTCTACAACGTCGGCGCGATCCTGCGGGGATTGTCGATTACGTTCGGTTTCATGTTCAAGAAGAAGCCCACCATTCAGTATCCGTCGGTGCGCAAGCAGCACGCTCCACGCTTTCATGGGCTGCACGAACTGCGCCGCTACGAGGACGGCAAAGAGCGTTGCATCGGCTGCGAACTATGCTCGAGCGCGTGCCCGGCAAACGCGATCACCGTCATCGGCGCCGAAAATGCGCCGGCAGATCGGCGCTCCCCCGGAGAGCGCTACGCCGCGCGGTACGAGATCGACGAACTGCGTTGCATCTTCTGCGGGATGTGCGAGGAGGCGTGCCCGACCGATGCGA
>DAHUYY010000321.1 GCA_027306845.1 Vulcanimicrobiota bacterium
ACATGCCGGCCGCCGTGCGGTTTCATCGCGGTGACCACCAACGCCCCTTCGCGTACGATTCCGTACGTTAATCTCGCGGCTGCGCATACACAATTAAAAGCCGAGTTGCTCGGAGCCGTAGCTGCCGTCATCGATAGCGGGCAGTTTATTCTCGGGCCCCAAGTCGAAGCGTTCGAACGTGCTTTTGCCGCCTACACGGGCACGCGCTTCGCGGTCGGGGTGGGATCGGGCCTGGACGCCCTCGTCCTCGCGCTCCGCGTTCTCGGCATCGGCCCGGGCGACGAGGTCATCACGGCTCCTAACTCGTTCGTCGGCTCGGCCTCATGTATAGCGTTGGCCGGAGCGATTCCGGTCTTTGCCGATGTAGGTGATGATTATAACCTCGATCCAGATGCGGTCGTACGCGCGATAACGCCACGCACGAGGGCCATTCTACCGGTGCATCTTACCGGCCGCCCAGCGCAAATTGGTCGCCTCTTGGAGATCGCACGGGACCGCGGCTTGTTCGTCGTGGAAGATGCGGCCCAAGCGGTAGGCGCCAACGTAGGCGACAAAAAAGTCGGGGCGTTCGGCGATATCGGCGCCTTTAGTCTCCATCCGCTCAAGACGCTCAACGCCTGTGGCGACGGCGGCGTCATGACGACAAACGATCGGGATCTATACGAGCGGCTGATCGTGCTGCGTAATCACGGGTTGAAAACGCGTGACGATTGCGTAGAATTCTCCGGAAATTCGCGGCTCGATACTATCCAGGCGGCAATGCTCCTTGTCAAGCTGCCGCACGTGGACGCATGGAACTCACAACGTCGCGCTCTAGCTCAGCAGTATCGCCGCGAACTCAACGGGTTGGACGACCTCGTTTTGCCGTCTGAAGGCTCCGGGGAGTACGCCGTGTACCACACCTTCGTCATCCTGGCGCAGCGCCGCGACGATTTGCGCCGGCATTTGTCCGAACGCGGTATCGGGACGCAGGTCCATTATCCCGTTCCGATTCATATGAGCCGCGCGGCAGGCAAGCTCGGCTATCGGGCTGGAGATTTTCCGGTAACGGAGTATCAAGCCTCGCGGATCGTGAGCTTGCCGATTTACCACGGGCTCTCTTCGCAGGATATCGAGTACGTATGCGACGCGATCAAGATGTTCTATAAGGGAGATAAAACGTGACGGCCGGATCCAACAAGAACGTTCCTTTCTCGTACTTGGATCGGCAGTTTGCAGATGTCGATTCTTATCTGGCCGACGTTCGCGAACTGGTGCTGAGCGGCGATTTCACCTTGGGCAAACCGGTTCGCGATTTCGAAACACGCTTTGCTGCAATGTGCGGTATGCCTTACGCCATCGGCGTAGGCTCGGGAACCGATGCGCTGATCCTCTCGCTCGAAATATTAGGCGTGGGCCCGGGCGACGAAGTGATTACATCTCCGAATACATTCATCGCCACCGTTGGGGCGATCGCCATGACCGGCGCAAAGCCGGTCTTCGTCGATAGTAACGACGGTTTCACGATCGATGCCGAACAGATCGAGCGGGCGGCCACACCGCGCACCAAAGCGATTGTGCCGGTACATTACTCAGGGAACGTTGCCGATATGCCGC
>DAHUYY010000322.1 GCA_027306845.1 Vulcanimicrobiota bacterium
AGCCCCGCGACGACCGCGCGAGCGAACCGAAGATACTCGTCGCGATCCTCGCCTTTGACGAGCACGGCGTCGGCGTAGAGGCCGGATCGCAGGGCGTTCATCGCCGAACGGCGCTTCCCGGCAACTGAAACCGGCCCGCCGCGACGCTTCTCGGGAAACGAACCCTCGGGAGAGCCGTGTGCATCGGCATTAATCGGCGCGGCGATCGCGAGCGGACCCGTGGTTTGCCTCGTGTTCTTCATGCCGCGCCCCCAACGCACTCCCGGCAGAGATGGGTCCCATCGCCCTGATCATGGCCGAGCGCGATCCTCTTGCAGCGAGAACAGAGCTTCCCATGTGTCGAGAGCGGCCCCGCTCGCGTCTCATTCGCGACGGGCGCGACAGGCGCTTCATCGCGTCGCGAATGAGGTTCGGTGTCGCGAACGGGCGGAATCCAAAGGCTCCCCCCGCCGAAACCGCGGCGCTTAAAGTCAACGCCAAGCCGCTTCGCCGCTCGCTCTACGGTCCGATAGTTCAGGCCACGCTTCTTCGCCTCAACCTGAACCTCGCTTGCCGCTTTCGGCTCAGTAAGGTATGCGAGGAGAAACTCCTCCGCCTCGGATCGCGCACCGCTCTCGTCAACGCTGCGCGGAGCTACGGCCTCATCGGCGCTAATCTCCACGCGCTCGCCCCAGGCGGCGCGGGCTACCGGATATGCGAAGCCGTCGATCTTAGCTTCTTCGATCGTGAAGGCGTAGCTTACACCGATTGGCCCGACGTTGCAGCCAGCATGGGCGAAGATGCGGCGCGTCTCGTCGTCGCGGTCCATCGCGACGGCCAGCGTCGAGCGCGCGAGCGCACCGAAGCCGACGCTCCCTATGCCTTTGTCCAGTGCCGAGCCCGCAGACTTACGAACGTGCCGTACAATGAGCGCCGCTGCGTTAAGCCGTCGCACCATGCCCACGAAGGGAAGCATGGCATCGTAGGCTTCGGTATAGCTTGTCGCGTCCTTCACGCCGAGCACGCCGAAGGTTCCATCCACGAAAACGAGCGTCACATTTGCCGCGCGTAGCTGCTCCTCGATCGTGGCGAGGTCTGCGAGAAACGCTATTTGCCGCTCCTCATTGCCTACCGACGCTTGCACAAACGAAACCCGGTCGCGATCCGCACCGGCAGCGATGAGGCGCGGGATAAGCGTTCGCGCTGGATCGTCCTCGCAAGTGATAATCGCAACGTTACCGCATTCGATCTGCTCGCCACTAACGAACGGCGTTCCCGTTGTGATTCGCGCGATGATGTCGAGCGCGACCATCGTCTTTCCGGTCTTGGTCACCCCTTCGAGCCAGGTCGCTTCGCCGCGCGGAATGTACGGGCGCAGGACGTACTCCGTTTCGACCGGCGCTATCGTACTCGCCGAAACAAGCCGCACGACACGCTTAGGTGCATCGTGCGAGTTGCCGACTTCTTTACCAAAGAGCTCGTCCGCCGTTCGCATCATGCGGCTCCCTGATCGCGGAGAGCCTTACGCGCCATTTCCATGACGCGGTGCTTTGCGCGCGGAAACTCGCCGCCGTCGAGATCGTCGGCCATCTT
>DAHUYY010000323.1 GCA_027306845.1 Vulcanimicrobiota bacterium
AGAGCTGTAGGTTGACGGCGAGGATATAGGACTTTTCGGCCGCGCCGCGCTTCGCCCGAGTCTCGTGCACCGTGAGGACTCCGTTATCAACGAGGAGAGCCAAATGGCGGTACAACGTCGCTATCGCTATCTCAGGGAGCCGCTCGTGAAGTGCGTAGGCCGTGAGCGCGCCCCCAAAGACGAACTCACCCATAATCCGCGCGCGATCGGGATGTAAGATGACGTCGTGTTGATCTGAGGTAGGCTTGGCTTTCATTATCGAAACTGATAATATTCGCATATATGAGAGTTGTCAAGCTTTAAGACTGCGATCCACCTGGTCGTCGACGCCCAACTTTAGGTCAGGCCGAGTTATCGGACGGAGGGGCCAGGTGTTCCGTCGCCGTTTGGGCGGGTGTAATCAAGTGCAAAATTGTATCGGCGCACACGTAGAGAGCGACATCATCTTATAACTGTGGAGATGGCGCTATTATCGCCGCCGGTCGTCTCGCTGCCGATCAAACTGCTGCTCTTCGTGATGGTCGACGGCTGGGCGCTGCTCTGCGGAGGCGTTCTCACGAGCTTTCGCTAACGATTGGGCATGGATATTGCCGGGCAGCTTGCGAGCCGCCGTCCGTTCTTTTCGTTCGAGTTCTTCCCGCCGAAAGACGATGCGGGGCGCGAAGCACTCTTCGCAACGATCGCCTCGCTCGAAGCGCTCGGCCCGGCCTTCGTTTCGATCACCTATGGCGCCGGCGGCTCGACGCGCGCGCGCACGGTCGAGCTGGCAAAGCAGATCGCCGAACGCACCGGCATGACGGTGCTCGCGCACGTCACCGCATTCGGGCAGAGCCGTGCGGAGTTGCGCGGACTCTTCGACGAGCTGAGCCGCGCGGGTATTCGTAATGTTCTCGCGTTGCGGGGCGATCCTCCGCGAGCGGGGGGAGCAGAGCGCGGGGAGTTTCCATATGCAATCGATCTCGTCACCTATCTCGCGCGTTCCTACGATTTTTGCATCGGCGCCGCGTGTTACCCCGAAGTGCATATCGAGGCGACGAGCCCGGAGGACGATCTGGTGCACCTCGTCGAGAAGGTCGAGGCGGGGGCGCAATTTTTAATCACGCAGCTCTTTTTCGATAACGAGAAATATTTTTCGTTTGTCGAACGCGCGCGCTCGGCCGGGGTTCGGGTGCCGATATTACCGGGAATCATGCCGATCACCAACTACGACCAGATCGCACGATTTACGAAAATGTGCGGCGCAACATTCCCGCCGAAATTGATCGCCGAACTCGAAAAGCAGCGCGAGCACCCCAAGGCGATCGAAGATCTCGGCGTCGCCTACGCGGCCGTGCAGGCAATGGAACTTCTGCGCGGCGGTGCGCCCGGCGTCCACTTTTACACGCTTAATAAATCGCCGGCAGCGAGAGCGATCGGCTCGGCGCTGCTCGCTGCCAGCGCATGGCGCCCGCACTTCAAGTAACGAACTCGATGGATTGAGGCGGAGAGCGCCTCAAGCGAAAAACGGGAGCCGATAGATTCGTCGCGGGATCGGCGCCGACGCGCCTCGATACGGGCGCTAACG
>DAHUYY010000324.1 GCA_027306845.1 Vulcanimicrobiota bacterium
GATGAGGCGCTGCAGGGTCGGAAGGTCGCGTTCCGACGAGAGCAGGCGTCCGATCTCGAGCAGCTCTTCGCCTTCGCGAGCGGTGCGGGTCAATGCCCGCGCCGACTCGACGCGAGCAGCGGTGCGGAGCGAAGCGAGCAGCGAGGCGCCGCTGACCGGCGGGTGCATGATCGCGACCACTTCGGGCTCGTCGGCGATCCACGCCAGCGCGGAATGCTGCGGCGGCAGGATGACGATCGCATTGGCCGGCGGCGCGCCGAGGGTTTTGAGCCCTCCGCGTTCGCGCAGACGTTTGAAGTCGACCGCGTGAACCGAAACGCCGACGTTTCCGAGCAGGAGCGGCAGTTCGCCGAGGTCCAGGTCGTGAGGATATAAGACCAAGGTGGCCATCCCTTAGTGTATCGGCCCGGGAGGCGGGACCGGATAGGCTGGGAGTGACCCGGCCGGGCGACGAATCGGTAGCGCTCATGTCCGACGAGCAGCATGCCTCGCCCCTCGCCCAGCGTATCCGCGCCCTTGCCGACTACTTTGTCGGGACGGACCTCTTGCGGCTTCGCATCGAGCGGGAGAATGAAGAAATAGAACTGGGGCGGCGCCATATGCACCCCGATCTGGTCCCCGAGATCCCCGAAGATCTCTCGGCCCACGAAGCGGCTGCGGCGCGGCTCGAACCGATCAAGGCCGATCTGGTCGGCATCTTTCACCTAAGCCGTCCGTCGATTTCGGCCGGCGACTTGCTGGAAGGCGACCGCGAACTTGCGTATGTCGAAGCGCTCGGCATTCGTAATCCCGTTCGCAGCCGCGGCGCCGGCCGCGTCGCGTCCATTATGGTCGAAGACGGACGCGCCGTCGAATACGGCCAAGTGCTTTTCGAGATCGACCGCGGATAGGAGCTCGTCATTTTCCAGAAGGTACTCATCGCCAATCGCGGCGAGATCGCCCTGCGCATCAATCGCGCCTGCCGGGAACTCGGGGTGCGAACCGTTGCCATTTTTTCCGAAGCGGATCGCGAGTCGCTGCACGTGCGTCATGCCGACGAAGGGTTCTGCGTCGGGCCGGGACCGGTTCCACGTTCGTATCTCAACATTCCGAACATCATCTCGACCGCGCTCGTCACCGGTTGCGACGCGATTCACCCCGGGTACGGCTTCCTCGCCGAAAACGCGCGCTTTGCCGAGATCTGCGCCGATCACGGCTTGACCTTCATCGGGCCGAAGCCCGCGGTTATCGCGGCGATGGGCGATAAGGCCACCGCGAAACGCGTCATGAAGGAAGCCGGCGTCGCAACGACGCCCGGCACGGACATCCTGGATTCGATCGATGAAGCAAAGCGCGCCGCAGAAACGATCGGCTATCCGGTGTTGCTCAAGGCGACAGCGGGCGGCGGCGGCAAAGGCATGCGCGTCGTGGAGCGGCCCGAGGATATGGAGCGTGCGTACGCGAGCGCCACCGCCGAAGCCGAAGCGAGCTTCAAAGACGGCCGCGTCTATATGGAAAAGCTCATTCTTCATCCGCGCCACATC
>DAHUYY010000325.1 GCA_027306845.1 Vulcanimicrobiota bacterium
CGATTTCACCCAGACCCTCAACAAGATGCAAGGCGAAGCCCTCGACCTCGTCAAGAAGGCCCAGGACGCCAACGTCGAGAGCCTCCGCCAAGTCCGCGAGATGATCGGCCAGATCCCGACCACGATGCAGATCCCGAGCGTCGAGAGCCTTCCCTCGGTCACCAAGAGCATCGAACTCGGCTTCGAGTTCGCCGGAAAGTTCCTCGACCTGCGCAAGGCGTACGCCCTGCAGCTCGCCGAGATCTTCACCGCCGCGCAGAAGGAAGCCACCGAGGCGACCGTGCGCGTGGCCAAAGCGGCGACCGCCAGCGTCAACTAAGCACCGGGGTAGCCCCCGAAGCACTCGAAGGCTCGCGTTCTACGCGGGCCTTCGCTGTTTTGTGCGGAAATAATCGGCTATGCCCTTTGATTCGTTATCGGCCTTCGTCGACGCATTACGAAAGGCCGGAGAACTCCATACGATCGATGCACCGGTCGAACGTGCCTTCGAGATCTCCGAAATTACCGACCGCGTCGTTAAAGCGGGCGGGCCGGCGCTGCTTTTTCGCAACGTCATCGGGTCGCACTTTCCCGTTCTCACCAATCAATTCGGCACGCACCGGCGCGCTGCGCTTGCCTTCGATGCAACCTCGCTCGATGAAGTCGGCGAGCGGATTCGGAAGCTTATCGATATCGCGCCGCCGGGTGCCGGCATCGGCGAGCAACTCGGCGCGTTGCTCTCCCTCGCGCCGCTGCGCAACGCGATTCCGAAAACCGTGCGCGCGGGGAGCGTGCAAGAGATCGTTATCGACCGACCCGATCTCAACGCGCTACCCGTTCTCACGACCTGGCCGCTCGACGGTGGTCCGTTTATTACACTACCTTTGGTGATTACGAAAGACCCGCACACGAATCGTCCGAACGTCGGCATGTATAGAATGCAGGTCTATAACGATCGCGAGACCGGCATGCACTGGCAACGCCACAAACACGGCCGCGCGCATGCCGATGCGTGGGGCGACCGCATTCCCGTTGCCGTCGCAATCGGCGCCGACCCGGTGCTCACCTATGCCGCCACCGCGCCCTTGCCGCCGGTGCTCGATGAATTTGCCTTCGCCGGATTGCTGCGCGGAAAACCGATCGAACTCGTGCAAGCGAAAACGGTCGACCTGAAAGTGCCCGCGCATGCCGAGTTCGTGTTGGAAGGCTACGTCGATAATACCGATCTTCGCACCGAGGGTCCGTTCGGCGATCACACCGGCGTCTATAGTCTCGCCGATCGATATCCCACGTTCCACGTGCAGTGCATCACGCATCGCAAAAACCCGATCTACGCCGCGACGCTCGTCGGTAAGCCGCCGATGGAAGATGCGTGGCTTGGAAAAGCGACCGAACGCATCTTCTTGCCGCTCCTGCAAATGGTGCTTCCCGAGGTCGTCGACATGAATCTCCCCGTTGAGGGCGGCTTTCACAACCTCGCGATCGTTTCGATTCGCAAACAATATCCCGGACACGCAAAAAAGGTCATGAATGCGCTGTGGG
>DAHUYY010000326.1 GCA_027306845.1 Vulcanimicrobiota bacterium
TATCTTCGTAGGCATGCGTATGTGCCGCTGATCGACGGAGGGCGCCAATCGGTCGAAACGATCTATGTCGACGATTGTGTCGCGATCCTCGCCGAGGCGTTGCAGTACCCACCGGCGCCCGGCGTATACGCTGTGGCGGCGGAGGAGCCGATAGCCTACCGCCGGCTCTGCTGGTTGCTAGCCCGGCACCTTAACGTGCATCCCGTCTTCGTGCCCATTCCGTTTGTCGCGGCGGATCTGGCCCTCGCGGGCGCGCGGCTTCTGCGCGTTCGATTGCCGATCGATCGGGACAATCTGTTGGGATTACGGGCCATGAAATCGACACCGCTGGAGCGATTGGCGGCGCAAGCCGTGCGGCCACGAGATGCCGAAGAGAGCATCGTGGCAGCGCTCTCGAGTCGCCCCTGATGAAATACGACGCCGTACTGACGGCTGTGTACGCATTCTACGAGCGGCGGCTACCCGAAGGCGTGAAGACGAAGTTTGCGCCGTTCGTGAATTCGCCGCACACCCTAGGGCTGTTCTTGAATTATATCTGGATCGGAATCGTAGGCGAAGCGATATTGTTTGGGGCATTCGCGCTGTTGTTGGCGGCGGGCATGGAGCGGATCGCCGCACTAGCCGTAAGCTATGCTGTCGCGGTGTCCGCGCAATTTGTATTCAATAAATACTGCAATTTCCGCGCCTTCGACCGAACGTTTATGCAGCAGGCCGGCACGTATGTCGTCATTACCGGGGTCGTCTACCTGGTTTCGGTGGCGGTCTTGGAGATGAGCGCCCGGCTTTTCCGTCTTAGCCCGATCGTCGGCTTACTCTTGACCATTCCAATCTGTTTACCGATCGGCTACCTCGGCAATCGCTATCTCACGTTCGGCCCCGGGATTCTTCTTCGAGGCCTGGAACGGTTCGAGCGAATGAAGCAAAAACGCCGCAGCCGTACGGGCAAGAACGACTGACCATGCTGCGCTTTCTTCGCGGTAAGCTCCGGGGTGTAAATCCGGCGTATATGGTCTTTCTCGAGTGCGAGGCCATCGCCATGTGGCTGGTCGGCGGGCTCCCCGGCACTATCGGATTTGCCCTTCGGTACGCGGCGTATAAGGTGTTTTTTAAAGATCTTCGGGGGTTTTGCTGGATCCAACCAAGAGTAACTATCGTTCACGGCGACCGTCTCAGCGTGGGAGCGCACTTTGGCTGTAACTCTGGATCGTACATTAACGCCGTTGGCGGCGTGACGCTGGGCAACTACGTCCTCATCGGGTCGAACGTTACGATTTCCTCGGGGATGCATCCCATTGAAGGCCGTGAGCCACCGATCTTTGCACGGCAGTCCGTCCCAAAGGCCATCGCGATTGAGGACGACGTATGGATCGGAGCCGGTGCGGTGATTATGCCCGGGGTAACGCTGCGAAAAGGCACCGTTATCGGAGCGAATGCCGTAGTAACGAAAGATACCGAGGAGTATTCCGTAAACGCCGGGATCCCGGCGCGCAAGATCCGTTCCCGTACAGTCGCGCC
>DAHUYY010000327.1 GCA_027306845.1 Vulcanimicrobiota bacterium
GTAGCTGCCGAAGGCAGCGTATCGAGGTGCAAGACGCGCATCCCTCGATACGCGCTGCGCGCTACTCGGGATGACAACCCGCTACTCGGGCTGACAACCCGCTACTCGGGCTGACAACCCGCTACTCGGGATGACAACCCGCTACTCGGGAGGAGATGGCGGCACCCAGAGGCGCCGCGTTAGTGCCCCCGTTCGAGCGAAGCGAGCCGCGCCAACGTCTTGGTGAGGATCGCGTCGAGTTTGCGTTTTGCCGTCTGCATGGTCGCCGTGATCCCGGGGTCGGGTGCGTTGCGCGGCGCCGCCGCGAAGGTTCCTTGCCCCGATTCCACCGCCGATGCCAGCGCGCCGTACGCATTCGCCAAGAAACCAAGGCTCGAGAAATCGAGCGAGGCTTTCCCGATCGAATCATCCGGGCTCGATTTCGGCGGAACGCCGATTACCTTCGTTAGCAACTCGTGTTTTGAAGCAACATCGAGCTTGCCGCCATCGAGAAGACGCTGCGCTGCATATTGCGCGACGCGGATGCGATGGATCGTCGCTTCGAGCGTTTGCGCGAAGGCAAACTGCGCGCGCAGTTCCGCATTGCTGGTATGCGTGCGCGGATCGCGCAACAACGTCGCATTTCGTGCATACGTCTTTCCGTCGACCTTCAGCACCACGCGGTAGGTGCCCGGCGGAACCATCGGCCCACCCGGGCTTCCCGCGCGGAGATCCCAAGCAAAACGGTGCGTTCCGACTGAGATTCCCGGAAGCGGCATGGCGCGCAGCCAATACGCCGGGATGTCGACCTTCTGCGGGTTCGGCGCCGTCACGTGCTGGCTCGAACTCCAGCGCCGTAACACCGTTCCCTTCGCGTCGCGAATTTCAAGAACGACCGGCGTCGTCGGTTGCTTCCCGATCGCGTAATCGATCAACATGCCGTAGGTCGGGTTGTCGAGTTGGGCCTCATCGTATGGAATCGGCGTCTCTTCGTCGTTGTACGGTTTCAAGCGATAGGAAACCGCCGGCGTATAAAGATGCGCCGGTGCGCTGAGGCTGCTCGCCGAGATCTCCCGCAGGCGCGCAACGTCGTCCATGATATAGACGCCGCGACCGTGCGTAGCGATGATGATATCGCCGTGCTTGACGACGATATCGCGAACCGA
The DNA here is from genome assembly GCA_027306845.1 of Vulcanimicrobiota bacterium. Taxonomy (GTDB): domain Bacteria; phylum Vulcanimicrobiota; class Vulcanimicrobiia; order Vulcanimicrobiales; family Vulcanimicrobiaceae; genus JABEUX01. The sequence goes on from DAHUYY010000327.1 coordinate 1,146, forward strand.
GGTCACCGGAAGATTCCGCTGAAACGATTCCCAACGATTCCCGTTATCGAACGATATAAACATACCGCGCTCGGTACCGGCGTAGAGCAGGCCGGGGCGGTGCGGATCTTCGCGAACCACGTTCACGAAATCGTGCGGCGGAATTCCGTTGACGATCTTCGTCCACTGCTTGCCGCCGTCGGCGGTGCGATAGATATACGGCGTGAGATCGTCGAGCCGATGGCGATCGACTGCAACGTACGCAACCTGCGGGTTGAAGTGCGAAGCCGCGATGATGCCGACTTTACTCCACGGCGTCAGCGCTTTCGGCGTGACGTTTCGCCAGTGTTTGCAGCCGTCGGTCGTTATCCAAATCTGCCCATCGTC
>DAHUYY010000328.1 GCA_027306845.1 Vulcanimicrobiota bacterium
GCGAATGGCGTACTATACGAAAGCGGAGCGTTCCGGAGCCGCATAGCAGCTCCTAACATCACCCGTCGAGCCGCGTGCCCCCGCGCCAACCGAGCAGCGTCGCTGCCATCTCCGTCCGATTTCCCGAGTTCGTCTTCGCGAGCAAACGCTTCACGTGATCGTTGACGGTCGTTTCACTGATAGAGAGCCGCTTCGCCATGGCTGGCGTACCGAGCCCGGAGAAGAGCAATGCGATGACCTCGAGCTCGCGGTTCGTGAGCCGGAACCGGCGCACTGCGTCGGCGAGCAGCGAACGGCTCTCGTACGGCTCGAGCACGAGTGTAACACCGTACTTGCGTCCGCGCTCGACCGGCACGACCCGCACGATGAGATCCGGCGAGGGCATAAAGGCCGCCTCGACGCGCTGATCGGCGTCACGCCAACCGACGGTGAGCTCGCGGACGGCGCGCTCGATCGCAGCGGGCAGCCTGCCCCCCGCGCAACTCCATCGCTCGATTCTGCGAAGGCGGTTTGCCTTGCTCACATACTCCACGTTCAGCGCATCGTCCAGGAGCACGAGGCCGGGTGCCTTGCGCGAACGCGCGCGTTCGAGATCGGTGAGCTCGCCTTCGAAGTGCGCCTGCGTGCCGATGGCGCGCAGCACCTCGGCGCGTGCTTCCGTGAGCACGAAGCAATCGTCGATGAGAAACTCGCCGGAATGCGCGTCGCGCAGGAGCAAAAGCGCGCCTTCGCCGCCGCGGTCATCCTCAAGATGGACGGTCAGCCCGTGCCGATAGGGTTCCGTCCGCGTTGCAGGCGGCCCGATGGCGGCGAGGGGTACCAAGGAGCGTCGCGCCGCAACCTCGGCGCGCACCATTCCCAAGCGTTCGGGAACGACGTGCGGATCGCCGGAGAGAAACTCGCCGATCACCGCTTCCTTGCGGCGATACGAGAACGCCCACGCATCCGTGGGAATGAGCGTCGCGTACGCATCGATAACGGCTTGCAGCCGCCTTCCCTTGGGAAAGTGGATCGCCACGCATCGCAACGACGCGATGATGTCGCGCGCCGCGGTGCCGCGGTTCATCTCAAGCCACCCATTGGAGTTCATCATAGCGGAAGTCGTGCGCGCGGTACCGCTCGACCTAATGCAGTCCGGGAAAGAGTTCGTAAAGATTGGTTCCGTCGAGGGGCTAATGGTCCCGTTGCAAACCCGTGCCGTCGCGCTTTTCCCCCAGACCGGAGGGTATCTGTGCGAGAGCACGCTTGTTATAAACCAACCAGGAACCCAAACGCTGGGCGCACGCTACTAAACCGGTCACGACGGCGTGGTGCAACGTATCTACCGAAGATAGGCCTTTTGGCCTGGAGAGAAAACGCATGCCTTTGACGACCACGAAGACTCGCATCTTCATCATCGAGGAACAAGCGCTCTTCGGAAAAGCGCTCTGTCAGCTCTTGGCCGCGGAGCCGACATTCGAGGTTCTCGGCGATCTGCCGCGTGTCGATCCGGCCTCCCCGCCGC
>DAHUYY010000329.1 GCA_027306845.1 Vulcanimicrobiota bacterium
ATGCCGCAGTATTGACGATCGTCGCGCGCGCTTGCCCGTCGGCACACGCGGTCGGGCGGTGAATGAAGACCTGCTCGGCAAAATCTGCGGCGGGCGTGCCACCGCGATCCCAACTCTCGATCCCGGCTTGGGCGTCGGCATCGCGAGCTTCGGTTGCCGAGCGCGAGGCGTAGACGCGCGTCTGCTCCCCCACCAGCGGAAAGCCCGCATTGCAATGATAGAGCAGCATATGCGGCGCGCGTTTGCCGCCTACGTTGACGACGCGATCCTCAAGGTGAAGCGTTGTGCTGCCGAGTTCGCTTCGCCAGCGACGATGCAGCACGAGATTGGTGTCGAGCGCTTTACTTTCGTGCATCGACGCGGCGAGTTCGAGGAAGCAGCGGTCACCCTCCCAGTACGTTCGCGCGAGATACTCGCCGGCCGGTGTATTATCGATGCGTCCGTGCAGCCCGAACGCTCCCCATGCATCGCGCCCCGCGGGGCCGAAATTCGCGAGCCCGCACGTCGTGAGCCAACCGCCGAAAAACGAGCGTAACCATTCATCGCCGCTGGGGTCGTAAAACGACGGAGCGGCAATCTCGTTTGTGCTTCGCCAAGCGAAAGGAACCCCGTCGATCGCTGCGCGAGTGATATCGAGCGCGCGGTCGATAACGAACTCCACGCAAAGGCGACCGGTATCGAGACGCACGGCGCGCACCCCGCGAGCGCGCCCGGAGGAATATTCGAACTCGGTAATGCCGCCGACCGCTGAGAGCGTTCCGATGCGGGCTTCGAGTTCCGAGCGGGTGAGTCGTTCGCCGAAGAGATCGGGCATCGTCGGCGCCGCTTAGTGTTGCGCGATTTCGAGCAGAGCGAAGCCGCCTGCATCGATAATGACCGGAATGCCGTCGAGGATCTCTTGCTTTTTAAGATGTCCGAGGTCGTGCCACGTATTCCAAATCGTCGAAAAGAGGCGCACGGAGTGTCGCGCGCCCTTTATATCGCGCAGCGAGGCCGCCGTCGTAATCGCCTGCTCGCTCGAATTACCGATAAAAAGCAGTAGGGAGCTGTTTTCCGCCAGCACGACGAGCGTCACACGGGAATCGGTGACGATGCCGAGCTCGGTGAGATCTCTTTCGTAGCGTGTGAGTGGGGAACTCGACCCGAGCTCCGAGGTGGTAAAGACCTGCATACCCCCGGGCATGCGCACGGCAATCCAGGCGATATGCTTGCCGCGAAATGGAACGTTGACGGCGGTAAGCCAGCGCCATTCGGCGGCCAGGCATGGGTCGATCGTCGCCTGTTGTCCGCTGACGTTCAGCCCGCCCGCGCCTTCGATCGCCGCCCAAAGGTAACGCGGTGCGTCCCACGGCGAGAGCATCATTCCCTGATTGACGAGAATCTCGCCGTGGAGCCATTCGGAAAATTGCCCCGGAACGGTGTTGTTGCGGCGTGGGTCGCTGGAAAAATGCCGAAAACTCGTTGCCAAGGCTTTAGCCATGAATCCGGGATTGTATTTCGC
>DAHUYY010000032.1 GCA_027306845.1 Vulcanimicrobiota bacterium
GCAAACTCGAGGCGACCAATCGCATCGAGGCACTCGCGATCGCCAAGCAGCGAGGATATCTCTAGCGAAAACTGCGGCCCGCAACGCTCTACTCAATTTGGACTATATACGCCGTCGCTCTCCGCCCGTAGCATGAAGTTGATCTTTCACTCGTTCCATGCCGAGGAGAACTTCATGACCACCGCAATCGTTATCGCCATCATCGTCGCCGCGATCTATCCGCCGGCTGTCGGCTAAAGTCAGGTCTACGTCAATGATCGCCCATCGCCCGCCCGTTCTTCGGGAGCGTTATCCCGACCTCAACGTTGCATTCCACGATTTGGGAGAGCGCGTGAAGGGAATGGCGCGCGATGGGAACGATTCGAGCATCCTCTCGTGGGTGGCGCGCGAATCGCACGCCGCCTCGCGCCCCGATATCGCCCATCTTCTCGACGCCGCGATCTCCGATTATCTTCGCAGCGTCGCTCCGCACGGCCGTTCGCTCGTCACCCGACGGCTCGACCAATTGCGTAGCGTCGTCGATTCACAACTCCAAGAGATCGAAGCGCGCCGCGCCTCCTCCGAGAGCACGTACATCGATGGGATGATCGCCGCGATCGCGGCCGTGAACCCAGCTCTCGCCAACCATTCCACTTCGGTCGGATCGCTGGCAATGCGCATCGCTTTGGCGATGGGTTGCAACAGCGAGGTCGCGCGCGATTGCGCGAACGTCGGCCGCATTCACGACATCGGCAAGATTCGTCTGCCGAAAACCATTCTCGACGGTGCCGTGCTACCCCCCCAGAAGCGCGGCATCGTCGAGAATCACGTCCGCGAGAGTCAGGAGATCATCGCGCGAGATGCGCTCCTGTCGCGGTACGCCGTCGCCGTGCGTTCGCATCACGAACGCATCGACGGCTCGGGTTATCCCGACGGGCTCGTCGGGAACGAGATTCCCTTTGAGGCCCGCGTTGTCGCCGTCGCCGACGTGTTCCACGCGATGACGTCACCGCGCTCCTACGCACCGACCTACGAAGCCTCCGAGGTTCTCGCCTATATCGAGGAGCATCGCGGGCAACTCTTTGATGCCGACGTCGTCGACGCACTCCGCACGACGCTCGGCGCGGCAAAGTGCGTCGCAGCGTGACCACGATGAGCGACGTCGAAGAACTCACCACCGCGGCGCGCGCCTGCGCCGCGCACTTGCGTCACCTCGTTGCGACGATCCCGCGACGCTCGCAAGATATTCACGTCGACGACTGCCTCACGCTCGTCAACGATTTCTTCGAGACTTTTGCGCGCCTGCGCGACGAAGAGGAACGCATTAGCGCGAGCCTTCGCCTAACGCCGATGTGGCGTTCGCACCTCGGCGAGAGCGACGATCTGCACCGGACGATTTTACGAGCGCTCCCGAGCTGGCAGCGCGAGGTGTTAGTCCGGCAGCCCTTTGCCTTCGTCGAGTCGTGGCGCCGCGTGACGCCGCAAATCTCGGCATTCCTCGAGACCTGCGACGCCCTCTATATTATCGTCGACCGTCTCTTCGCGCACCAGCGATCGCGCGAACCCGCCGGCATCGCATAGCGTTTCCGCTGGACGAATGCACTGCCCCGCGGCCAGGATCGCGAAAGCAAGCCGAAGCACGGCCGGCGCGTGCGTACGTTGCGACCTTCGCTTCGAGAGTCGCTTCCCCAAGGGCACACGTTTTTACGAGTACGACGAACTGATCGTGCGCGACGGTGCGCGTATCGCCCATTTTCCATTTCCATCAAGAAACTGGTGCGACAAGAAATACTATTACGTGAAGAACCCAATAACGACCGTAACCGAGAGGTTTTCGCTGGATGCGCGCGCCGCGAAGATCCTCGACTATCGAGAGACCGCGGTCAAACCCGGCGAGCCGATCCCGTGGGATCTACGACGCGATCTGCGGCTTGGGATCGCGCGGTTCAAATTCACCAAGCCATAGAGTACTCGCGATAGTTGCCACGGGTGAGGGCAGCGATCGCTGCACTCACCCGTGCGTTCCTGTTTCGCTCTGCGGTGGATCCAAAGCGTGGCGGCCACGTACGTACACGCCCGATACGCCGAGCGAGCAGGAAACTTACCTTCCCTTGCCGCCCTTGTGAAGGGTTGCAAGCGCTGCCTGAAACTGATTCCGGTGCGTCGCTTCGTCTTTGCCGACCGCGGTGAAAATCGCTGCAACGCCGGGATCCCCCGCGGCGCGGGCGCGCGCTGCCATCTCCGGATACATCTTCGTCGTCTCGTAATTTTCGCCATCGATCGCGTTCTGGAGATTCGCGGCGGTGCTCCGCACGAGCCCATACTGATGCGCGTGCGTCGCAAAATGAGACTTTAATTCGACGTTCGCCGTGCGCTCGAAGAGGGCCGCAATTTTCGGTTCTCCATGCGTGCGCGCTTCGTCGGCAAACGCCATGTACTTGGCATACGCAAACGCCTCACCGTGCATAGCCGTCATGAGATCTTTCTGGGTCGACTGCTGAAGCTGCGCGCCGTAAGCGACGCCGCCGAGGAAGAGCGCCCCGCCTAAGACCGCCGAGAGAATGCTCCGTGTGTTACGAATTTTCATGGCTATCTTCCAATCGTCAATGCGCTACATACTTCTATTGCGCTATCGTATTGGGGAGCGAAGACGATCGCGAGAATTTACCGAGAGTATTTCGAGAATTGTCGGAGGGAACGAAGCGCTACGGCGAACCGAAGGGCGCGGGGATGACCGCAAACGCCGCATCGCCATGCGCGATGAGGCGCCCCTTTGAATCGGTGAGCTCGGCGCGCGCCGTCGCGTGGGTGCGTCCGCAGTGGAGTACCCGGGCAAGCGCGCGGACCTCGCTCCCGTCGGCGAGTAGCGGCCGCACGAAATGCGTGGTAAGGGTCGTGGTGGTGGCGATCTTGGAGCGATCCAGATGGGCGATAACCGCAAGCGTCATCGCCGAATCCAGCAGCGTCGCCAAAACGCCGCCGTGAATCACCCCCGCCGGGTTGAGCATCCACTCGCGAAGGGGCATCGCGAAGGCCATCGACTCGAGGCTCGCCTCAAGCGGCCGGAGTTCGAGCGTCGCGCCGAAGGCCGGCGCCGGGAGCCGGCCCTCGATCATTCCCTGCATCCAGCCGAGGTGCTTCTCCTCGCGCCCCATCGCAGCAAGAAGCTCCCCGGGGTCGCCCCAGGCGTACGTGCGCTCTCGATCCATAGCTGGGGCTATTCGTCCCCGCGCAGAGGGGGCACCCGCCGGGCGCGCAAAGCCCATCGGCGATGAAGACGACGCAGGACAAATATGCCGAACTCGCGCGCCGGCGGGCGCTCGCGCTCGAACCGACCGGGCCCGAGGGCATCGAACGGCAGCACGCGCGGGGAAAACGCAGTGCGCGCGAACGCGTCGAGGCGCTCGTCGACCCGCAGAGTTTTCACGAGCTCGATGCATTCGTTACGCACAGGACGACGGCGTTCGGACTCGACGAACGCGAATTTCTCGGCGACGGTGTTATCACCGGCCATGCAACGATTGCCGGGCGCCCGGTCTTTCTTTTCTCGCAAGATTTCAGCGTGCTCGGCGGATCGCTCGGCGAAGCCTTCGCCGAAAAAATTTGCAAGGTGATGGATCTCGCGGTGCGTACCGGCGCACCGATGATCGGCATCAACTATTCAGGCGGCGCTCTCATTCAAGAGGGAGTCGTTTCGCTCGGCGGCTACGCGGAGATTTTCTGGCGCAACGTTCAGGCAAGCGGCGTGATTCCGCAACTCAGCCTCATCGCCGGTCCATGCGCCGGCGGCGCCGTCTATTCGCCGGCGATCACCGATTTCACGATCATGACGCAGGGCATCTCGCAGATGTTCATTACCGGACCCGAGATTATTAAAACGGTTACCGGCGAAGAAGTAACATTCGAAGAGCTCGGCGGGGCGCTCACGCACGCGCGAAAGAGCGGCGTCGCTCATCTCGTCGCCGTCGACGAGGACGATCTCGTCGCACAGACCCACGAACTGCTCTCGTATCTCCCGCAGAACAATCTCGAAGATCCACCGCGCTTCGACAGCCCCGACGATGCGGAGCGCGAAGCCCCCGAGCTCGACGCCCTCATCCCCGATTCTCCTAACAAGCCCTACGATATGCACGACGTTCTCCGCGCCGTTCTCGACGAAGGCATCTTCTTCGAGATTCAACCCGAGTTCGCGCGCAACATCATCGTCGGCTTCGGGCGCATCGACGGTCGCAGCATCGGCATCGTCGCCAATCAGCCGAACGTCCTCGCAGGGGTTCTCGATATTCAGTCATCGATTAAGGCAGCGCGCTTCGTGCGCACCTGCGACGCCTTCAACATCCCGATCCTCACCTTCGAAGACGTGCCTGGGTTTCTTCCCGGTACGGAACAAGAGTACGGCGGCATCATCCTGCACGGCGCTAAACTGCTCTACGCCTACGCCGAAGCAACGGTGCCGAAAATTACCGTCATCACGCGCAAAGCCTACGGCGGCGCTTACGACGTTATGGCGAGCAAGCATATCCGCGCCGATATCAATCTCGCGTGGCCGACCGCCGAGATCGCCGTGATGGGCGCCGAGGGAGCGGTAAAAACCATCTTCCGTCGCGAGATCGCCGCGGCGAGCGACCCGGCTGCAAAAATGGCCGAGCTCATCGACGAGTATACCGAACGTTTCGCCAACCCGTATATCGCCGCGCAACGCGGCTATATCGACGACGTCATCGAGGCGCGATCGACACGGCGCGCGGTCGCCGCTGCCCTAACGATGCTCGAAAACAAGCGCGTCGAACGCCCGAAACGCAAGCACGGAAATATTCCGTTGTAGCCTTTAAATCTCGAAAGGACGGGGAAAACACACGAGTTGTTTCAACTCCGGGGAAGCGGGGTATCATCGAGCTCTCTTGATGAAACAAACGCACCGGCCAGTCGACGAAGCCATCGAGTCGATCGCCGAACTCGAACGACGCGCCGAAGACGATGTCTCGGGTCACCAACGCTGGATCGAACGCGTCACCCAGCGCATCGCTCAACCTCGCATGGTCTATATCATTTTCGCCTTCGTCACTCTCTGGGTGACGACAAACTCGTTTTTCTATTTCGTTCATCACGGAACGCTCGATCCGCCACCCTTCTACGGGCTTCAGGGAATCGTGAGCCTCACGGCGCTGCTCATGACGGTCCTTATCCTAACCACCGAGCACCGCCTTTCGCAAATCGCGATCCTGCGCAACCGACTCGATTTGCAAATCAATCTGCTTACCGAACGCAAGGTCGCCAAAATCATCGACATGCTCGACAAGATGCGGCGCGACAGCCCATCGATTCCGACCCACAACGATCCCGAGGTGCGCGAACTCCGCGAGCGCGTCGATCCCCAGGAGGTTCTCGAGGCGATGGAGTCGCCTGCGATCGTGGATCCTCATCCCGAGCCATAAATTTTTCGCGCGGCGGTTGCGACCGCGCCCTTACTGTAACGCAACAAGCTCCGCGAGCGCGGCGTGCCGACGGGCGGCGTGAAATTCGATGACCTGATATTCGCTAACCCGCTCGCGCACGAACGGGTCTTCGGCGAGCATCGCATCGAGTCGCTCGCGCGGCATCGTGTTGGCGATAATCACTCCACCTTCGCGCGGCTCCATCGGTCCGGAGACGATGAGATCGCCCGAGGCGTAATAGCGGTCGAGAAACGCGCGATGCGCGATGACGTGCCGATCGACTTCGGCGAGCGGCTTGGTATAGCGCGATAACAAGAGATACATAACGGCGCTCTTCTGCACGAGCGAATTCGAGCCATCTTTGGCAATCTCCGAGAGGTCGCCTCCGCCGCGCCGCGAAGGCCGCTCGCCATGAGCACGCGTAAGAATTTCATTGCGGTCGGGGCTGCGTTGGCGGCACTCACACCACTCGTCGAAGCTCCGCTCGGCGCTGCGGCCGCTTCGGCTCCGGCGGCACTCCCGGCACCGGGAGGGCGATCGCAGTTGACGTTCGATCTCCCGGCCTTTGAAGCAATGCTCGGTACTGCGGCCGAGCACCGCCATCTCTTTGCATCGAAGCTCGTATCGGACGGCGACATCTTCGACGCGATCGGCAACACGATGGCCGCGTACCGGCTCGTCGGGGTCGATTTTTCGACGATCTTCCCCATCGCGGTGCTCTACCACGTCGGCATCGCGCTTGCATTCGACGACGCAACGTGGAACGAAATCCTTATTCCGTCGCTCGCACGCCTTCCCGCTTGGGTTCGTAACGCGCTCCCTGCCGCACTCAAGCCCGGTTCGGGAAATCCGGCGCTCCATCCGGCACCAGGTGCTCCTCCGGGCGATCTCTCATCGATCGATGCGTTGATCGCCAAAACGCGCTTGCAACTCTGCATCTGCAATAATGCGCTCTATGGTTTTGCGCTCGCGCTCGCGCCGCTCGCCGGAGCATCACCGCAGGATCTCTATGCCCGGCTCACCCAGGGGTTGGTGCCGCACTCCATGGTGGTCCCGGCAGGCGTTTGGGCGGTCCATGCGATTCAGGAGCGCGGCTTCACGCTGCTGCAAACGTCGCTCTAGCCTCGGCACCGCCGCCGCGGCAGGGAGAATCCGCGGCTCCCTGCTATCTATCGACTCGTGAAACTTCTTGAAGGCAAGCGCGCCCTCATTACGGGTGTCGCGAATCGTTGGTCGATCGCTACCGGCATCGCGCGCAAGATGCACGAGCACGGGGCGCAACTCGCATTTTCCTACCAGGGCGAACGCGTCCGTGACGAAGTCGCAAAACTCGCCGCCGAGCTCGGGGGCGGCCCGGTGCTTCCCTGCGACGTCGGCGACCACGCGTCGATCGCCGCGATGAGCGAGGCGCTCGCACGCGAATTCGGTTCGCTCGATATTCTCGTCCATTCAATCGCGTACGCAAATAAAGAAGACCTCGTCGGAAAGGTCTACGATACTACTCGCGACGGCTTCGCGCTCTCGCTCGACGTCTCTGCCTATTCGCTGATCGCTTTGGTTCAGGCGCTACGCGAACATCTCAACGACGGCGCCTCGATAATGGCGATGACCTACCTCGGTGCAACGCAGATCGTTCCAAATTATAATCTCATGGGCATCGCCAAGGCGGCGCTCGAGGCCTCGATCCGTTATCTCGCCTTCGATCTCGGCGACCGCAGCATTCGCGTGAATGGAATCTCTGCCGGCCCGATTAAAACGGCGAGCGCGCGGCAGGTCGGCGGCTTCACCAAGATGCTCGATGTCGTTGCAGCAACGGCACCGCTCCGCCGAAACGTCACGATCGAAGATGTCGGGAACACGGCGGTCTATCTCGCCTCGCCGCTCGCGTCGGCAATTACCGGCGACATTCATTTCGTCGACGCCGGCTTTCATGCGATGGGGATGTATCCTCCGCCGGAAAAACCGGCGTGATCGCTCCCGCTCCAACCGAGGAAGAGGCGGCAGCGATCTTCGCCGTTCTCGCCGAGCCGCCGAATGCAAGCGAACGTTCCGAGCGGGCGGTTTCGCCTTGGCGCGTTGCCGCACGCGATCCGGAGATGACGCTCGACGATATTCGCGCCCGCATGCGTACCGCCGGTGTTCTCTAAAGTCCTCGTCGCCAATCGCGGCGAGATCGCGATTCGCGTCTTGCGTACGTTGCGCGAAATGGGGATCGTCGGCGTTGCCGTTTATTCCGAACCCGACCGCGATGCGCTCCACGTCGGCATCGCCGACGAGGCATATTTTCTCGGCGGCGCGGCCCCGTCGCAGAGTTATCTCAACGCTGACGCGCTCCTCGAAATAGCAGCCCGCAGCGGCGCCGATGCGATTCATCCCGGCTACGGTTTCTTTGCCGAAAATGCCGGCTTCGCTCGGCGCGTTATCGCCGCCGGGCTTACCTGGATCGGCCCGCACCCCGATGCAATCGACGCGATGGGCGACAAGTTGCGCGCCCGCGCGGCGATGGCGAAAGCGAAGGTTCCCTTCGTGCCCGGCGGCACCGAACCGCTCGCCGATCTCGCCGCGGTCCGCGAAGCCGTCGAACGTTTCGGCCTCCCGCTCGCACTCAAAGCCTCGGGCGGCGGCGGCGGGAAGGGCTTAAAAATCGTTCGCAGCGTCGACGATATCGAAAGCGCGTTTACTACGGCGGTGCGCGAAGCGGAAGCCTACTTTAAAAATCCCGTCGTTTACGCCGAGCGCTATCTCGACAACCCGAAACACGTTGAGCTGCAGATTCTCGCCGATAAGCACGGTACGGTGCTGCATGTCGGCGATCGCGACTGCTCGCTCCAACGTCGGCATCAGAAGCTCTGGGAAGAGGCGCCGGCGCAGATATCCAATCGCGCTCGCGAAGCGATGCGTGCCGCGGGCATGCGCGCCGCCCGCGCGATCGGCTACGATTCCGTCGGAACGATCGAATGTCTCGTCGTCGGTGACGATTTCTATTTTCTCGAAATGAACACGCGCATCCAGGTCGAGCATACGGTGACCGAAGAGATCGCCGGCATCGATCTCGTTCGCGAAATGATCCGCGTCGCCGCCGGCGAGCCGCTCGGCTACACCCAAGAGCAGATTCATTTTCGCGGTGCGGCGATCGAAGGGCGCGTCAACGCCGAAGACCCGGCGCAAAATTTTCGCCCCGCTCCCGGCACGATCGATCGCTATCGCGAACCAGGCGGATTGGGCATTCGCATCGATTCCGCCGCCCACGTCGGCATGACGATCTCGCCCGATTACGATTCGATGGTCGCCAAACTCATCGTCTGGGCCCCGACGCGCGAACAGGCGCTCGCGCGCATGAAACGGGCGACCGGCGAATACGTCGTCGGCGGCTTACCGACGACATTACCGCTTCTGCACGCACTCTGCGACGCACCGATGGTCGCCGACGCGAGTTACGGCACGGCGAGCCTCGAACCGTTCACCGAGCGGTGGGCGCAGGAGGCCACACCGTTCGTCGCCGCATCGCAACTCGCACCCGCAGCGAACGAGCCCGAAGTGGTGCGCGTCGAGGTAAACGGCAAGCTCTTCCGCGTGCGCGTCGTCGACGGCGTTGCACCGACACGCACGCAGAGCCGCCGCCCGCCGGTCGCACGAAGCCAACCGCGCCGTAACCCCACGCACGACGGCGCAGAGATTCTCTCGCCGATGCACGGCGTGGTGATCGAATTGCGCGTTGCGCCCGGCGACGAGGTCGGCGAGGGCGATGTCGTTGCCGTGATCGAAGCGATGAAGATGATGAACGAAATTCGCGCCCATCGCGCCGGACGCGTCGGCGAACTTCACGTCGCGGTCGGCGGAACGATCGAAGCCGACCGGCCGATTCTGACGCTACAATGAGCACGGCAAGACGTGGCACGCTCGATCAACGCTAGCGGCATTCCGCTACAGCCGTTCTACGATGCGCCCGAGGGCACGACGCACGATCTCGGAGCGCCGGGAGCGTTCCCGTTCGGCCGCGCGATTCGCGCCGATCAATACCGCGGACGTCTCTGGACGATGCGCCAGTATGCCGGTTTTGCCACCGCCGCCGAATCGAACGAGCGCTACCGCTACCTTCTCGCGCGCGGACAGACGGGGCTCTCGGTCGCCTTCGATCTGCCGACGCAACTCGGCTACGATTCCGACGCAAGCGTCGCACGAGGGGAGGTCGGCAAAGTCGGCGTCGCCATCGACTCCATCGACGATATGGAGAGCCTGCTGCACGATATCCCGCTTGCAGAGGTCACGATCTCGATGACGATCAACGCGCCGGCCTCGATCCTTCTCGCGATGCTCCTCGCGGTCGCGCGACGGCGCGGAATTCCCTTCGACCGGCTCGGCGGAACGATTCAAAACGACGTCCTCAAAGAGTACGCCGCACGCGGCACCTATATCTATCCGCCGAAGGCTTCGATGCGTTTGGTCACCGACGTCATGGCCTACTGCGCACGCGAGGTGCCGCAGTGGAATACGATCTCGATTAGCGGTTACCACATTCGCGAAGCGGGGTCGACCGCGGTCGAAGAGATTGCCTTTACACTCGCGAACGCGAAGGCCTATCTTCAAGCCGCACGCAATGCCGGCATCGATCTCGACACGATCGCGCCGCGCCTCTCCTTCTTCTGGAACGCGCACAACGATTTCTTCGAAGAGATCGCGAAGTTTCGCGCCGCGCGCTACCTGTGGGCGCACATTACCCGCGATGAATTCGGCTGCCGCGACCCGCGTTCGCAGATGCTCCGCTTTCACACGCAGACCGCCGGTTCCACCTTGGCGGCACAAGAGCCTGAGAACAACGTCGTTCGCGTAACGCTGCAGGCACTCGCCGCCGTTCTCGGCGGAACGCAGTCGCTCCATACCAACGGGCAAGATGAGGCGCTCGCGCTGCCGACCGCTCGGAGCGCAAAACTCGCTCTGCGCACGCAACAGATCATCGGCTACGAGAGCGGTGTCGCCGATGTCGTCGATCCGCTCGCCGGCTCCTATTACGTCGAGACGCTAACGAACGAACTTATCGAGGCGGCGCGCGCGACGATCGCGGAGATCGATGCCCTCGGGGGAAGCATCGCGGCGATCGAGAGCGGTTGGATGCAGAACCGTATCGGCGATTCGGCCTATCTCGCCCAGCAGGCGATCGAACGAAAAGAATCGCTCGTCATCGGCGTCAACGCCTTCGTCGACGCCGATAGCCACGCCGAAACGCCGACGCTCCAACGCATCGACGAACGCGTCGAACGCGAGCAGGTGGAACGACTCGTGCGCTTCCGCTCGGCTCGTGAGGGCAGCGCCGTTGCGGCGCGCCTCGCCGCCGTTCGCAGCGCCGCTACCGGGCATGAGAACCTGATGCCGCATTTCGTGGAAGCGGTCGACGCCGGAGCGACCCTCGGCGAGATCTGCGACGCGCTACGCGAGGTCTTCGGCACCTATCGCGCGCGGGAGAGCCTCGCGTGAAAATCGACCACATCGCAATCGTCGTCGCCGATCTGGAGGCGACCCTGGCGATCTACACGCAGAGCCTCGGCTTCGAGCAGATCTACCGCGAGACGATCGCCGACCAAGGGGTCGAGGCGGTCGGCTTGCAGGCAGGCGAATCGAGCATCGAGTTACTCCGTCCGCTCGACGAAGGCTCGCCGATCGCGCGCTTCCGCGGGAGTGCGGCGAGCAAACTTCATCACACCGCCTATCGCGTCGACGACCTCCCCGCCGAGATCGCCGCTCTCCGCGCCCGCGGCGTCCGGATGATCGACGAGCGGCCGCGCAAGGGGGCGCACGGAAACCTCATCGCCTTCATCCACCCGGCCTCGACCGCAGGCGTCCTGATCGAGCTCTGTCAGCAGGAGCACCCCGCGTAACCCTCCTGCATTTCTCAACTTCTTCTTACGCTCTCCCCATCTCGGCGATACCATCGTTCCATCAACGCCGCCCCAAGGAGAGCACATGTTCAACGTCACCCGGATTCTCTGCGACCTCGAGCAGCCGATGGACGGCCACCGATACGGGCGCGGACATGATGCCGAAAAGAGCGCTCGCGGGCGGCGCCCGGTCGTTGTCTGGAACGTAACGAGAACCTGTAACCTCCGTTGCGTCCATTGCTACAGCGATTCCGAGGCGAAGCATTACGACGGAGAGCTCAACCACGAAGAGGCGCTCAAGCTCGTCGACGATCTCGCCGATTACGGCGTCCCGGCGCTCTTACTCTCCGGCGGCGAGCCGCTCGCGCGACCCGACCTCTTCGAGATCGCCCGTTACGCGCGCAAAAAGGGCCTCAAACTCACCCTCTCGACCAACGGCACCCTCATCGACCGCAAACGCGCGGAGGCGATTAAAGAGACGGGCTTCACCTACGTCGGCATCTCCTTCGACGGTATGGGGGCGACCAACGATCTCTTTCGCGGGCGCCCGGGAGCGTTCGAGCGAGCGCATCAGGCGATCCGCGAACTTCGTACCGTCGGGCAAAAGGTCGGTCTCCGCCTCACGCTCACGCCGCAGACCATCGCCGACCTCGACGAGATCTTCGATTTTATCGAACGCGAGGGCATCGAACGCGCCTGCTTCTACCACCTCGTTCCCGCCGGGCGCGGGCGCGCCGCGACCACGCTCGATCTCGAAGCGGCGCGCGGAGCGGTGAGCCGGATTTTCGAGCGCACGCTCGATCTCGCGCAGCGCGGCGATCCACGCGAGATCCTCACCGTCGACAATCACGCCGACGCGCCGTTCGCTTACCTCACGCTCGCCGCTGCGTCGCCGCAACGAGCGGCCAAAGCGCGCGAGATGCTGCTCTGGAACGGTGGTGCGAGCCACTCGACCGGCCGCGGGATCGGGAATATCGATTTCTACGGCAACGTGCACCCCGATCAATTCATGCAGCAGATCACGCTCGGCAACGTGCGCGACCGCAAATTTAGCGAGATTTGGGAAGACGACAGCATTGCGACGCTCGCCGAACTTCGCGATCGTTCGGCACAGATTAGCGGGCGATGCGCGAGTTGTAACTTCTTCGATCTCTGCGGAGGTGGGTTCCGCGCGCGTTCGCTCGGCATGACCGGCGATATGTGGGGCTCCGACCCGGGTTGCTATCTCACCGACGAGGAGATCGCGCGGAGCGCGTAGCGCTCCGCGGAAGATCGGGCGCGAGCGCCGGTTCGATCTCGCACTCGAACGTACGATCCCACGGTAGGGTGATACGCAGCGCCGCAAT
>DAHUYY010000330.1 GCA_027306845.1 Vulcanimicrobiota bacterium
TGCGCGCGTACCTTCGGCTTGCGCGCGAGTATCGGAATCCACCCCCACGAAGCGATCGCCGCACCGGAACGCATCGATGTTGCGTTCGACGAGTTGTTCGATCCCGCCGTTCACCTCGCGGTCGGTGAGATCGGGCTCGATTATTATTACGATAACAGCCCTCGCGACGTGCAACGCAAAGTACTGCGCGAGCAGCTCGCCTATGCGGCGGAGCGAAAACTGCCGACGATTTTTCACCAGCGCGATGCATTCGAGGATTTTACCGCGGAGCTGCGTGCAGGATACGATCCATCCATCGGCGGCGTCGTTCACTGCTTCACGGGCGATGCAGCGCAAGCTCGGCTGCTCGTCGACGAATTCGGACTGCGATTGGGCATCGGCGGCGTGCTGACGTTTAAGAGTGCCGAATCGCTACGCGATGCGGTGCGAACGGTCGGCCTCGACGCGCTTATTTTAGAGACCGATTGCCCCTATCTCGCACCGGTGCCGATGCGCGGGCAGCGCAACGAGCCGGCGTTTATCTCCTACACCGCAGTACGTCTCGCCGAGTTGCTCGGCATCTCGCTCGGCGAAGTTGAGGCACGTACCGACGCCAACGCGTATGCACTTTTTCCCGGGCTCTCCGTCGCCGGCGGCGCGCGTTGAACGGCGGGAGCGACGAATTCTTCGGCGCGCGCCCACTTCCGTTCGACACGACGCTGAAGTTGAGCGCGAACCGGCGCGGCGCGCGTCTGTAGCCCCCAGTCGCGTGCGCCGGGCGCAGTATAGGTCGCGTTTGCGCTGCCGATCCACACGCGCTTGCCGAGCAACGCGAATTTTTCGCTACTCGCGCCAAGGCGAACGCGCACGCCCGCCTCGACGAGGCGAGCGAGCGCGCGTTCCTCCGCGCTCGCGGGGCGCAGATCGGCGCGCGCGACGCAGAGACGCACCGTGACGCCGCGCGCAGCAAGCGTGCGTAATAACGAATAGATCGGCGAACCGAAACCGGACGACTCGCTCTCGATCTCCGCCCGCGCGCCGCGGCGAGCCGTCGCTAAGAGCGCGGCCTCCTCCGCGAGCGCGCTTCTTTTACTCGTTGCGCACGCTTCGAGATCGTCGGTCGACGACACTCGCAAGATCGTATCGCCGCACGCGCTCCAATTCCGGTCGTCGAGATAGAGCGCGCCGTCGACGCGCGCAAATTTCGCATGAAATGCCCCGCCCTCTTCGCCGGCCCGCACCCCGGCGGCGCGAAGGCGCGAGAGCGCGCGTTCGTTCGCGGCGGCCGGCCCGGCGGAAGCGAAGGGCGCCCCTGCGAGCGTGACCGAGACCGCGGCACCGCGCCGCGCCGCGGCGATGAGGGCATCTTCGACCGGCCCGGGGGCGAGCGCATAGGAGGCAAGCTCGATATGCCGAGCGCGTTGCAGTGCCGTTAAAAACGCGGAGGTTGTGGCGAGGGTCACCATCGTGGCATCGTTCACTCCATTCCGCCGCTGCGACAAGTCGCG
>DAHUYY010000331.1 GCA_027306845.1 Vulcanimicrobiota bacterium
GAGCCGATAGCTGCCGCTCGCGTCGATCGAGAGCCGCGCGCCTTCGATTGCAACGCTCCGCGTCACGTGGTCCCAGAAGGTCAGCACGGTCAACGCGACCGGGCGCAGGCGTGCGATGAATTCGCGCGCGCGCCGCGAGAGCGTGAGCGCGTCGCGCGTCCATTCCGGACGATCCGGAGAAAATGGCGGCGCCTCGAGTTCTATCTCCGCAACGTGCGGAGCGATCGCGGCGAGCGGATCGTTATAGGTGCGCTCCGAGCTGCTCTGCAGCCCCTCGCGCTCAATGCGCCGCATGCACGTAGGGCAGCGCGCGAAGATCTTGCAGCGCGCTGATATGGAGTTGCGAGACGCGTTGGCGCGTCACTCCCAGCGTCGAACCGACCGCAGCGAGTGTCTGCCCGTGCAGGTAGTGATCGACGACGACCGTGCGTTTTCTGCGGGGTAGTCGCGCGAGCCCCGCGCCGATCGCCGCGTCGCGCTCGTTGCGCAGCACTGCGAGCAATGGGTCGCCGCTCCAATCGATCGGCACGCGCACGCGATCGGGGAGCGGTGAATCGAGCGAGAGCGGGTTGCGTTCGGCGACCTCGGCGGCGCTCGCACGATACTGCGGGAAGCGCTCCTCAAGCGTGCGTTCGCTCGGCATCGCGCCCTCGCGAGCGGCGAGCGCGAAGCGTTCGCGTTCGACCGCGCGCAAGACGCGGCGCGCGCGCTCGCCGACCGGGTCGCGGCGACGCAACGCATTGATCATCGAACCAAAGACGATCTTCGCCGCGTAGCCTTCCAACGGAATGCCGAGCGAGGTATCGTAGCGGTCGACCGCCCGAACGATCGCGAGATAGCCTTCACCGAGCAACTCTTCGTGCTCGGCCTGCCGGACGACGCCTTTGACGCGGCGCGCGAGGCGACGCACCAACGGTACCAGCGAGAGAATCGTCGCATCGCGCTCGGTCATCGCGCACCGCCCATCTGCCGCGCGATCTCCTCGGCGAACGGCTGGAGGATCGACGAACCCAATGGCCCGAGCGAGCGCTCCAGCGGCGCGAGCGCGCTCTCCAGCAGCACGCTCTCCAACGTTGCGAGTACCGGCCCCTCGATTGCGTTAGCCACGGTTGAGGTTATCCGCGATGCGCAGCATTTCATCGGCGGCTTGCACGCCTTTCGCATTCGCTTCGTAGGCGCGCTGGGCGCCGAGAATCGCCATCATCTCCTCGACGACCGAGACATTTGAGGCCTCGAGCATACCGAAGCGAATCTGCGGCTTTCCGATCGCGCTTGCTTCGATCGTGCGCGCCGCGCCGGATTCGGGGCTCGCAGCTAAGAGCGTCCCCGCGATTGGATGCAGGCGCTCGGGCGCGGGAAAGACGGCGAGACGAATCCGCCCAAGCTCGCGCGCGCCGTGCGTCGTCTGCGCGCTCACGCGTCCGTCGCGCGCAACGCGAACGCTGACGGCATCGGCCGGAATGCGAATGCCTTCCAGGCGCCA
>DAHUYY010000332.1 GCA_027306845.1 Vulcanimicrobiota bacterium
TCGGGCTGCTGAGGCGATCGTCGATCGAGGCCGACGAAGGCTTGTGGCTCAATCGCTGCTTTGGAATCCACACCATCGGCATGCGCTTCGCCATCGACGTGGTTTTTCTCGACGACGCGCTGCGCATCGTGAGCATACGCCGCAACGTGCGCCCCGGCTCTCTCGCGGTCGCCCAGGCCAATGCCACGCACGTCGTCGAGTTGCGAGCCGGAACGTGCGAGGAATTCGATATGTTGTGCGGCGATCGAATGAGGTTCGTCCAATCAGCGCCCGCCGATGGCGGGCAACCATGACGCGGCGGCCGCACCGATCAGGATCGCCGCCGCGATAGCGGGGCCGAACGGTAACGCAATACCGAACCGACGCCCCAAAATCAAAGCCGCAACGACGAATCCGACGCACGCGACCGCCAGAGCGGCGAGCGCGGGCACGGTGCCGACGGCTGCGCCGATGACGGCCGTGGGAACGATATCGCCGAACCCGGATTCTTTGCCGAGCAGTTGCCCGCCGAAATACATCGCCACGGCGATGCCCCCGAGCGCGACGATGCCGCCGGCGGCGCTCGGGGCGATACCCGCATACGCACCGGCCGCGAGGACGGCAAAGAGCGTAGGCACCGTAATTTCTTCCCACAAGTAGCCGTGGCGAACGTCGCCGCATGCGGCGACGCCGACGCCGGCTAACGCTATGCCGACCGCGATCCGTTCGGATGCGGGAGCGAGCAGCATCCCCGCAAGCGCGAGAACGGCCACCGCGACGATCTGTGCGAACGAAACCGCGGCGACGTCTTCGCGCAGCGCGTTCCGCCGGTCGATCGCGACGCTTACCACGAGCCATAGAACAACGAACGCCGGCGTCCATGCGAGCGCGGGCATTAGCCGTGCCCGAATATCGGACGACGGTACCTGCGGAGGGAACCATTACGCATACAGGTCTATATTTCGGCCCACCGGATCGAAGTTTAAGGGCTCGCCGGCAAACTCCGGCATCGCTCCTGGGCGGATCGTGACGGTCACCGTCGCGGTTCGGACGCGCTTCACCGATTCCGTTCCCGAAGCAACCGGCGAACCGATATGGATGGCCAAAGGAGCCGGCGACGCTCTAATCGCCAATTCAAAACCCATCAGGGTTACCTTATACCCACATGTTTTGGGTAACCACGGTCTTCCCGCTCGCGCACGCATCGTTCGGAGCATCCGAGAGGGTAGCGCGCTTCGGTAGGTTCCATCCGGCGATCCGCGAACGGGCCGACGATGAAACGCTATTTCGCGGTTCCGGCCGCTCTGCTTCTGGCCGTCGCTACCAGCGCATGCTCGTCGCACGCCACCGGTTCCACAGCCGCCTCAAGCGCTGCGGGCGCAGCTTCAGCAACGGCCACTGCCGCGGCCGCGGCACCCGCCAAGACCGCCCAATCGGCGAATGCCGCCGCTCTCGCAAATGGGCGCGCGATCTACCTTACGGGCATCGACGCGAG
>DAHUYY010000333.1 GCA_027306845.1 Vulcanimicrobiota bacterium
TCGAAACGAGCAAGCCGCCGATAACGACGGTGCCGAGCGGGGCCTGCGTCTGGCTACCCTGTTCGATGCCGATCGCGATCGGCAGCATGCCGCCGACCGTCGCGAGTGTCGTCATCACGATCGGGCGCAGCCGCAGCGGCGCGGCTTGCAGCACGGCCTCGCGAGCGCTTAACCCACGCGAACGCAGACGGTTCGTAAACTCGACGACGAGAATCGCGTTCTTCACGACGATGCCGACGAGCATCAAGACGCCGATGAACGCGGTGAGGCCGAACGAGCGATGCGTCAGCAAGAGCGCCAGCACGACGCCGATGCTCGCCAGCGGCACCGAGAGCATGATAACCAACGGATGGAGCAACGATTCGAATTGCGCGGCGAGCAACATATAGACGAGTAAAATCGCGAGTGCGACGATCAGCCCGAGGCTCGCGAAGGTGTTGGCTTGGTCGGTCACCGATTGCCCGAACTGCCAGCTATAACCCGGGGGCAAGGTAATGCGCGACATGGCGGCGGTCGCCTCATCGACGACTTGGCCGAGCGGCGCATTGAGAAGCGTCGCCGTGACGTCCATCTCGCGCTGTTTGTTCTGTCGCGTTATCTCCGATGGACCGACGCCGAACGTCAGGTTCGCCAGCTCGCCGAGCGGCATCGTCGGCAGTGTGGTTTGGCTGAGCGGTGCGCTCGGCGTCACGCTCTGCGAAAGCGCACTCGAGGTCGTCGCAATCGGGACACCGAGCATCGCAATCGCCGCTTCGCTGCGACGTTGCGAGGGCGGCAATTGCACGACGATCGGGTATTGCGTTCCGTCGATTTGGAGATACGATGCGATGCTGCCGGCGGTCGCGGTGTCGATGGTCTGCGAAATATCGGCAGTCGAAACGCCGAGTCGAGCGGCGGTGGTGCGTTTGATGTTGACGTCGAGTTCGGGCTGCGTGGCGGTAATGCCGAGATCGGGGCGTGAAATGCCGCGAATTTTCTCCACGACGGGAAGCACCTGATCTTTAGCGATGGAGTAGAGTTTCGTGAAACTCGGGCCGTAAATTTGAATGTCGAGATCGCTCTGTCCGCGCGAAATAATGTTCGAGACGATATCGACGGTGTGTCCGAAGGAGAGAAGGCCGGGAATATTTTCGAGTTTTTTCTGCCACTGTGCGACGTATGCCGCCGCCGCGTCACCGACGACATTCGATTTCAGCGTCACCGAGAGCGTCGCTTGATTGGTCACCGGTAGCGCGTTGAAGAGCCCTTGCGTGCCGACGATGATGCCGACGTTCTGCACGCGCGGGTCGCGCAGCATCGCGTTTTCAATTTTTTGCACCTCGGCATTGGTGATCGCGAGCGCGGTGCCGTTCGGCGTGCGCAAAAAGAAGCGAACGTAGCGGGAGTTCGAGGGCGGGAAGGTCTCGGTGGGAATGAGCCCGAGTTTTACGACACCCCTCGTCGCAATCACC
>DAHUYY010000334.1 GCA_027306845.1 Vulcanimicrobiota bacterium
ACACCATCCGAAAACGTCCCTAGCCGCTCCTTGGTGATGCTCGAACCGCCATGATCCTGTGCCGGAGCGACGAGTCCGACGGCTCGCGAAGCCTCCGTGCTATCGCGACGGGCGCTCACGGGATATCTTCGCAGGCGTGGGCGACGCGTGAAGGTTCAAAAAGTCGCGCACGTGGGTTGCCACCTCGTCGGGCGCGTCGTACGTTGCAAAATGGCCGGCTTCGAGAACGTGCACCTCTGCCGAAGGCACGTCCCGACGATACGACTCGGCTTCGATGCGTTGAAACGACGGGTCCCACGCGCCCCAGAGCACCAGCAGCGGCGGTTGACGACGTTGCAGCCATTCCTGCCATTGCGGGTACCGTTCGACGTTAGTGCGGTAGTCGTAAAACAACGCCGTTTGGATGTCGTCTTGACCGGGCCGGCGGAGGAAGGCGAGTTCATCCGTCCAGCGATCGGGATCGACGGTCGAAGGGTCGGGCTTCGTTCCAACGTGACGGGCCCTCGTCGTGGCGAGCGAGAAAAACGTGTCGCGAAACGCGGCCTCGTGTGTTTGTCGATCGGCCCAAAATGCGCGTCGAGCGTCCCAGAGCGGACCGAGACCGCTTTCGTGGATGACGGCGTTTTGCACGATCATCGCCTGCAGGCGCTCGGGGTGAGCGAGAGCGAGCCGAAAGCCCACCGGACCGCCGTAATCCTGCAGAAACAGACTATACCGATCCAGTTGCAGCCGTTGCGTAAACCGCTCGATCGCGCGAGCGACGTTGTCAAACGTGTACTCAAAAGCCGCAGGCGTGGGCGCGACGCTGTGGCCGAAGCCTGGATAGTCGGGGGCGATCAGCCGGTAGCGCCCGCCGAGGCGCGGGAAAAGCGGCTCGAACATCCGTGACGACGACGGAAAGCCGTGGAGTAAGAGCACGACCGGCGCGTCGGGCGGACCCGTTTCGCGATAGAACATCGACAGCCCGTCGACGTCCACGAAGCGGTACGAGACGCGGCGCACTAACGGTAAATCTTCGCGAGGAAGGCGTTGACGCGTTCGGCGATCGCCTCGACCTCTTCGACCAAAGCAAAGTGCCCGGTATCGAGCAACACCACTTCGGCAGACGGAACGTCGCGCTTATAGGCCTGGGCACCCGCGGGGATAAAGAACGGATCGTTGGCGCCCCATAGTGCGAGAAGCGGCGGTTGGTGATCGCGCAGATATGCCTGCCACGCGGGAAAGCGTGCCTGATTATGCTGATAGTCCCACAGCAGCGCTTCCGCCGCTCTGCGCCGCTCGGGCCGATTCAGGAGTGCCTGATCGAGCGTCCACATGGCGGGATCGACTGACGCCGGGTCGCGCATCCCGGCCTCCCATTGCAGCTTCGTTCCGGCGACGCGTAAGAATTCGTCGACCGCCGCCTGGCCGCCAG
>DAHUYY010000335.1 GCA_027306845.1 Vulcanimicrobiota bacterium
GGACGTCGCATCACCGATGGCGACGATTAAAATGGCCTAGCGGTTGAGTTGTAAGTCTTGGCTTAAATAGAGCCCATCAACTTTGCCGTCTTTCGCGAGCGTGAATTCGTAATAGTATTGCACTCGCGGATAATGCACCAGGAATTCGTACATCGTATCGCCGTTCGGTTGCGCGACGCTCGCTATCGGGATCAGCGCGTGCGGCTTACCTAGAGCGGCGAAATTCTCACGCTCGACCAACGCATCGGTAAGATATTTCGAAAATGCGGGGGTCAGCTGCGTGCGATCGATGCGGCGGTCCGCCAGGCGTTCCAACCAGTCGCGCGCACGGTCAATCACCGTGTTGCTCAGATGCATCGCCGAAGGCGGCAGAATGATGTCCAGAATCTCTGCCGCGATTGCTTCGGGATGGGCGACCGCGCGGCCGTGCATGTCGTCGGTATTTTCGAGCACCACGACCGCCACGTGATCGTCGGGAAGAACCGCGTTCATCGCCTGATATCCCGGAATGTCGCCGTCGTGCCACACAAAGCGCTTTCCGCCGCGTTGATCGATCACCCAGCCCAGCCCGTACTGCGTTTCCGTGCCTACGCCGCTGGGAGTGAACATCGTTCGTTCCGCATCGACGCGCAAGAGCAGGGGCAGGCCGATGTCCCACTTCGCGAGATCGTACACGTTCGTCACGAGACCGCTCGAGCCGAAAAGCCACGCGGGATCCCACGTCTCGGCGCGGCGGAAGTGCCCCGGAGAGCCGGTGTATCCTAATGCATGCAAGGGCGAAATGCCGCGATCACCTGCGTAGAACGTACCGTTCATCACGAGCGGCATGAAGATGTTCTGCTGCAGGTAATCGGAAAGCGGAACTTCGCTTGCGCGTTCCACGATCAAACCGGCGATCATGTAGTTCAAGTCGTTGTATTGGAACTTCGTGCCGGGCTTGGCGGCCGGCTGCATTTTATCGACGGCTGCGATGATATCGGCGAGCTTCACGGTGTGCGTGCGGTCGATCTTCAAGCCCGGTGCGTGGGTGTAGTCCGGCAGCCCCGAAGTCTGTTGCAGTAATTGGAGGATGGTTGCATCGCCGGCAACGTGAAGTTCGGGCACAAACTTCGTGACGCGATCGTCGAGTTTCAATTTGCCGTCTTGCGCGAGCAACAGTACGGCCGCGGCCGTGAATTGCTTTGCGATCCCGCCGGCCTAGAACTGCGTTTCTGGAAACACCTGACGACGCTTCGCAAGGTCGGCATATCCGCAGCCG
>DAHUYY010000336.1 GCA_027306845.1 Vulcanimicrobiota bacterium
CTTCGGGCATACGCATCCGGCGTTGGTCACCGACCTCGATACGCTCGCCGCCTCCGGATGGATATGGGGAACGACGCACCCGGAAGAGATTCGGCTTGCGGAGCGCATTCGCAACTATCTCCCCGCGATGGAGCGAATGCGCTTCACTTCCACCGGAACCGAAGCGGTGATGGGGGCCGTTCGTGTCGCTCGCGCATCGACGCGCCGGTCGATCGTCGTAAAGTTTGCCGGAAACTATCACGGCCACTCCGATCTCGCGCTCTTCGACGCCGGTGCTTCGGCACATACCGATGATGCGTCGCGCAGCGGCATCCCGCATGGCGTCACGCAAGATGTCATCGTCGCCCGCTACAACGATCTCGACGATCTCGACGCGAGGATGCGCGGGCGCGAAAGCGATATCGCAGCGATTCTCGTCGAGCCGATCGTCGGGAATATGGGGTACGTCACCCCGGTTCCGGGATTTCTCGCCGGTTTGCGCGCACGCGCCGACCGCGTTGGGGCGTTGCTGATCTTCGATGAAGTGATTACCTGGTTGCGCCTCGGTCTTCACGGCGCTTCAGCGATCGTCGGCATCACGCCCGACCTGGTCACCGTCGGAAAAATTCTCGGCGGCGGCGCGCCGATCGCCGCATTCGGCGGCCGCGCCGAGGTGATGACCGAGCTCGCTCCAGCAGGCCGGGTCTTCACCGGTGGAACGCACGCCGGAAATCCCGTCTCGGTCGGTATGGCGCATCGCGTGCTCGATCTTCTCGAATCGCATCCGCACTATTATGCGGAGATGGAGTGCCTCGCGGAGAGACTCGCATCTGGTATTCGCACGGTATTCGCCGATCGCGCTTTGCCCTACGCGGTGGTGCAACACGCCTCGATCGTCGATTTTAAGTTTCGCGCCGGGGAACCGAATCGAAACTACGACGATGCGCGGCGCGCCGACAAGGAGCTCTATCGCCGGTATTACGATGCCATGTTGGCGCGCGGGATACTTTTGCCTCCGTCGCAGAACGAGGTGATGTTCCTTTCGGTCGCTCACACCGAAGGCGATATCGAGTCGACGCTCGTGGCGATCGCCGAATCGCTCGACGAAATCATCACGAGCTGACACCGTTCTCCAAGTAGCGGAGTTTTGTCACGCCGAGTAGGGTTTGTCACGCCGAGTAGGGCGCGCTAGCGTCCGTATCGAGGCGCACGCTGTCACGCCGAGTAGGGCGCGTTAGCGCCCGTATCGAGGCGCACGCTGTCACGCCG
>DAHUYY010000337.1 GCA_027306845.1 Vulcanimicrobiota bacterium
AACTGCTGCAACGCCGTATCGATCGTTCCATTGAGGTGGACGCGCGTGCCCCGGCGAGCGCGCTTGTCGAGCGATTGCAGGTCGCCGAGCGCTTGGGCCGCGAGCAACGTGCGAAAGGTAACGTTCATGCCGGGAATCGCCCGGTCGGTCGGTTCGTCGGCGACGATTTGAATGAAGACGACGCTCGATGGGCCGCCTTTGTGCAGCTGTCCCGTCGAGTGCAGAAAGCGCGGTCCGAATCCCACGGTCGTGGCCACGTGGAGTGCATTGCGGATCGCTAAACGCAGGGTATCGAGCAACGCAATGTGTCGGCTATCCCGCCGTACGTAGGCGGTAATGGCGACATAGTCGTTCGGGCGAATCTGCCCGATGAGCGCCTGCAGGACGCCCGATGCTTCGGTTCCGGCGATGCCCGCACTTCCGGCGAGCAGGGTAAGATCGAAACTATCGCTGCGAACGTTGGGAGCGGGGAGGTCGATCCGGCCGCTCTGCGCGTAGCTTGCGAGGAGACTCTTGGTGTTGTCTTTCGATTCCTGAACGTTGGGTTGATCGAATGCGTCGATGGCGAGCAGGGTTCCGACCGTTGCCGTTGCGATCTCCCACAGGTAGAACTGTTCGCCGATGTCGTAAAGATCGTTCATCGCCAGACGTACGACGGGGTGCCCCGCGGCCTCGAGTGCCGCCAAACGCGCAAGGTCTTCGCGATGAGGATTTGCGAGCGTGTCGCCGACGTAGACGAAGAGGCGGTCGTTACCGTAGTCGCCGGGCGCGCCGAGCGCCTCACCTTCGATCGGGATGACACCGCGCCCAAGTTTCCCGGTCGACTCGGCGATCAGCTGTTCGCACCAGGTTCCGAACGTTGCGATCGCGGGGTGGCAAACGATCGTGAGCTTATCGCGGCCCGCGAGCGCGAGCGCACCGATCGTCGCTCCGAAATGGACGCCGGGCGCGACGCGCGGGTCGACGACGCGATCGTTTGCATGCATGGCGCCGAGCGCTCGATCGAGCAGTAATGGGACGTTGAGCCCGGCGAGTGCTGCGGGGAGCATCCCGAAATACGATAACGCGGAATAGCGTCCGCCGATATTGGGGTCGTTGAGATAGATCGCC
>DAHUYY010000338.1 GCA_027306845.1 Vulcanimicrobiota bacterium
CGATCAAACTGCTGCTCTTCGTGATGGTCGACGGCTGGGCGCTGCTCTGCGGAGGCGTTCTCACGAGCTTTCGCTGAGCCGCGCCGAGCCGATGTTGACTAGTTATACTAAAAGCACAATCATCAAAAGGCTTGGATGAAGCCTGTACATTTGATTGGCGGGCAGAAGAATGAGAGCGCGGCGAGCGGTCTTAGCTTCAAGTGATGTCCCCTAGCCGTATGTTGCATTCGAAGCTTCGATGAGAAACGGCTCGTAGTCTTCGTCAGCATGTCGGGGCTCGAGGCGGCCGCCGAGGTGCTGGGCGAGAAAGGCTTCCGTGAGCGCCGTGAAGCGTTTCGCATTTTTTGGATTAGCGAAACCATGGCCTTCGTCGGGAAAGACGATGTACTTCACCGCGATGCTTTTCGCTCGCAGCGCCTCAACGATTTGATCGCTTTCTTGCTGCTTGACACGTGGATCGTTTGCGCCTTGCGCGATGAGCAGTGGGACCCGGATTCGGTTGGCCTTAAAAAGCGGAGAATGTGATGAGAGGAATTCAGGCTCTTCACCCATGCGTTCGTGGAAGAGCT
The DNA here is from genome assembly GCA_027306845.1 of Vulcanimicrobiota bacterium. GTDB lineage: Bacteria > Vulcanimicrobiota > Vulcanimicrobiia > Vulcanimicrobiales > Vulcanimicrobiaceae > JABEUX01. The sequence continues at coordinate 570 of DAHUYY010000338.1, forward strand.
TTAGGAGCGGTTTCCAGTATGGCGGCATCGACCCGAGCAAGGTATTTAGGTTTGAGGGACCGACGATATCCACGCCGCAGGTGAATGCGTCGGGTGTAAACGCAAGGGCCGTCAGAACCGCGTATCCGCCGAAGCTACCGCCGCAGATGGCAAAACGTGACGCGTCTGCTATACCTTGTTCGACGATCCAATCGCGAGCATCTAAGAGGTCGGTTCTCATCGCACCCGCCCATTCCCGATTCCCCGCGTTTACGAAGGCTTTGCCGTAGCCGGTAGAACCGCGAAAGTTCACTTGGAGCACCGCATAGCCGCGATTTGCCAGCCACTGCACCATATCGTCGTAGCCCCAGCGGTCACGATGCCAGGGGCCCCCATGCACGAGCAAGACCGTCGGTAGCAGCTTAGGTTCGACCGCGGCCGGGACCGTTAGGTAACCGTGAATCGTTAGCCCGTCACGAGCGCGAAATTGGACGGGGGACATCGGCGA
>DAHUYY010000339.1 GCA_027306845.1 Vulcanimicrobiota bacterium
GAAACTACTTCCCGTTCAGTTCTTTTTTATTGGCGGCGTCGCTCTTTCGTTAGTCGGCTGTGGAGCCGGCGGGGGATCGACGACACCGCCGGTCGGACCCGCTCCGGTCGCTCCACCGTCGGCGAATATTCCGGTCGGCCCCTCGCCCGCGACTGGGGTCGTACACGGAGACGGCTACACGCTCACGCTTACCGTTCCCGCATTATCAGGCGGGACGGTGGCGAATATCATGGCGACGCTCTCGACAACTCCGCCAGCCGGCGTGCCTGCGCCCGCGACGGTACGCCGCGGCCCTTCATCGATCGGAAGAACGCCCAGCGTTGTCGGAGTTCCGCTGACGGACCTCGTCTACCTCACAGTGAAGTCGAACGCGACGTTAACGCTAGGCTCGACGCCTAACTTCGCGTTTACGTTACCATCGGGCGTTACGGGTCCCTCAGGCTCGACCGCCTATATCGTCTTTTACGACCCGACGCAGAGTGCGACGGGCTGGGTTCCGGTTCTCGGGCCGGGCGTGCTATCGGGGCAGAACCTTACGTTCGCCGGCATTCCATCCACCGTCACGCTCACTGCCGGGTTCCAATATGTCTATGCTCTCGTCATCGCCGGTCAGCCGGTACCGAATCCTCCCGGTCCGCCCGCGGCTTTGCCGACGCCGGCAATCTGCCCCGCGCCCTCCGGCTCCGCCCTCTTTCCAATGTCCATTCAAAACAACACCGGCGTTGCCGGGTCAATCCAGGTCTGGGTCGCCGGCCTCAACACCACATCGAGCGGATATATCTATCTGGAATCGCCAACGAGCGGGGCTACCGCGCCCCTTCCGGCCGCAGGGACGGCTGTTCCAGGTTTTCTATTGCCGAGCAATGGATGTATCGATCTGCCGCCAATGGTGGGCGCGCGCATATACTTCGCATTAGGGAACGGCCCCTTAAGCATTATCTCGAACGGCCCTATCCTCGCTCCTCCGCCGCCTGCCAAGGCTGGAGGAGTCGCATATCCGGCGCCGTGGACCGCAACGCCGACCGTGAACGTTTCGACGGTCTTCGA
>DAHUYY010000033.1 GCA_027306845.1 Vulcanimicrobiota bacterium
GCCGACGACGTACGACATTATCGTCGTCGCGTGAATCGACGACGCGTGTCTCGCTCTTACGGCAGGTCGGACAGATCAGCGGCGAACCCTCACGACGATGTAACGCACATATTGTGCTTCGCGTTAGTATAACCCACTACCCGTAGGGAACGCAAAAGAACCACCAAACGGTGGCCCTTTTGCGTATGTTCCTGGTCTACGAGAGCGGTGCGGTTACTTGGCCGCCCCGATCTTGAACATCTTCGTGCCGCATTTCGAGCACTTCCCTTCGGTCGCCGGGCGACCGTTTTTCATCGTGATTTGCTTGGCGTCAGCCATCGGCTGCTTCGCTTTGCACTTAACGCAATAGGCTTCAACTGCCACAGTTACTCCTTCCGTATCGGCGACCCGCCGTTTCTCTGGCCTAGCCGGGATTCCCCCCGCTTGACGACGAGGGATCCTTCGTGAATGAGGGGTGTGGAGCCCCGTTTCGAACCCCGCGAGCGTTTCCTTGCCCTCCGTCCCGGCCGAGCGGAGCCTCGCTTTGCGGGGCTCTGGGCGACCGGCGAGCTCGCGCCGCTCGCCCGTCCCTGCATTGCCATCGTCGGCACCCGCGCCGCCAGCTCGTACGGGCGCAGCCAGGCCCGCTCGATCGCCGGCGAGCTCGCCGGCCTGGGCCTCTGCGTGCTCTCGGGGCTCGCCCTCGGCATCGATTCCGCCGCCCACGAGGGCGCGCTCGACGTCGGTGCCCCGACCATCGGGGTGCTCGGCTCCGGGCACCACTGCTTCTACCCCTCACGAAACACCGCTCTCGCCGCGCGTATGCTCGCCACGGGGGGCGCGGTGCTCTCCCCCTTCCCACCGGAGGAACCCGCGCGCCCGGGGCAGTTTCTCGCCCGCAACGGGGTGGTCGCCGCGCTCGCCGACGCGCTGCTGGTCGTCGAGGCTCCCCTTCGCTCGGGGGCGCTGAACACCGCGGGCTGGGCCGCCGGCGAAATTCCCGTCCTCGCGCTTCCCAGCGACGTCGACCGGCGTAGCGGCGCCGGGAGCCTCGCGCTTCTGCGCGACGGGGCGACGCTCGTTCGCGACGCCGCCGATATCGTCGAAGCGATGGGTCTGCTGCGCCCGAAGGCACCGACGGCAGGCGAGCCCGCGACCCCCGAGCCTGCGATACCGGTCGGCGATGCGCTGCTCGCGCTCCTTCAGGGCGGGGCGTCGACGCTGGAGGAGCTCGCCGCCGCGAGCGGTTCGCCGACGGCGGAGCTGCTCGGCCGCCTCAACCTGCTCGAACTCGGCGGCGCGATCGAGCGCCGAGGTGCGGGCTATGCGCTTGCGCGCCGCCCGCGCAAGGCGCGATGATGGCGGCAATGCGGCTACGCCTGATCGCGGTCGGCAAACTCCGTAGCGCGCCGATTGCGGCGCTCTGCGATGAATTCGCCACGCGCTTGCAACCGATGATCCCGTGTGAGGTGCACGAAGTGCGCGCCTCCGACGGGCGTGCGCCCGAGAACGCGATCGCCGAAGAGGCCGAACGCATCCTTCGCTTGCTGCCCGCCGGCGAGCCGCTCTGGCTCCTCGAACGAAGCGGTGACGCGCTCTCCAGCATGCAGCTCTCGGCGAAACTCGCAGAGATCGGCACGACGGGCATCTCGCGGCTCACGCTCGTCGTTGCGGGAACCTACGGTGCCGCGCCGCCGCTGCTCGAACGTGCGACTTTTCGCTGGTCGCTCTCCCCGTTGACGTTTCTTCACGAGTGGGCACGCGCGCTCGTGCTGGAACAACTCTATCGCGCGGCGAAGATTGCGCGGAATGAACCCTACCACCACTGACCGCATGCCGACGCCCGAGGAAGCACTCGTCAGCATCGATCGCGTGCTTCGCGATGCAGCGCGCGCGCGTTACGGCGTTACCGATCTCACCGTAACGTTCGAAGCGCCGCGCCGCCCGGAGTTCGGCGATTTTGCCACCAACCTCGCCTTCGGCCTCGCAAAGGCGGCGCGCAGCGCGCCGCAACAGATCGCCGAGCGACTGCTCGACGATGCGATCGCATCGCGCCCGGAGATCGCCGCGCTCGTCGTCGACGCACAGGCGACCGCAGGGTTCATCAATCTGCGCCTCGCTCCGGGCTGTTGGCAGCGAGTCATCGAACGCGCATTGGCGGATGGATCGCGTTACGGCGAGAGCCCGCGCAACGGGCAACGTATCTCGCTGGAATTCGGCAGCGCCAACCCGACCGGGCCGCTCGTCGTCGTTCAAGGGCGCACGCTCTCCATCGGGGCAACGCTCGCGGCGGCGTTTCATGCCTGCGGCTACGATGTCTTCACCGAATGGATCATCAACGACGCCGGCGGCCAAGTCGAAACGCTCGCGCGCTCGCTCTACGCGCGTTATCGCCAAATCGCCGACCCGAGTTTTCCCTTCCCCGAGGCGGGCTATCCCGGCGAGTATCTGCTGCCGATCGCGGCATCGTTACGCGAAGAATTCGGTGCTGCATATGACGCGGCCGATGAATCGATCTGGCTCCCGCTCTTCGGGACGCGCGGCCGCGACCGGCTCGTCGCCGAGCAGCAGCGCACCGTGGAACGCTTCGGCATTCACTACGATCTCTGGCAGAGCGAACGCGAACTGCACGAAAGCGGAAAAGTCCTCGCCGGAATAGAGCGTTTGCGCGAACTCGGGCTGACCTACGAAAACGAGGGCGCGCTCTATTTCCGCGCCACACAATTCGGCGACGATAAAGACCGCGTGTTGGTGAAGAGCGACGGCAAACCGACCTATTACTGCGCCGACGTCGCCTACCATTACGAAAAACTCAAACGCGCCGACCGCGTCATCGATCTTCTCGGCCCCGATCACCACGGCTACATCGAGCGCCTGCGCGGCATCGCGACGGCGTTTGGTTACGAAGGGCGGCTCGACGTCGCGATCGCGCAACAGGTCACGCTGTTACGCGGCGGCGAGCAGGTTTCCATGAGCAAACGCGCCGGCGAAATCATCACGCTCGATACGATTCTCGACGAGGTCGGCGTCGATGCGGCGCGCTTTTTCTTCGCCATGCTCGCCACCGAAACGCCGCTGGCTTTCGATCTGAAACTTGCGACCGAACAGAGCACCGAGAACCCGGTCTATTACGTGCAGTACGGGCACGCACGCATCGCGTCGGTGCTGCGGAACGCCGACGCCGCCGAGCTCGCACTCGCCCGCAGAGGCGAGCACCTCGCGCCGCTCGCGCACCCAAGCGAGATCGCGCTCATGCATCGCATCGAAGATTATCCGCACGTGCTGCAGTCGGTCGTGAGCTCGTTAAGCCCGCACCGGCTCGCGCGCTACGCCCGCGATATCGCCGCCGATTTCCACGCCTTCTACGGCGAGTGCCGCATCCTCGCCGAAAATCGCGACGACCGCCTGGCGCGGCTCGCGCTCGCCGCGGCGACCCAACACGTGCTCGCAAACGCGTTACGCGTCCTCGGCGTTAGCGCCCCCGAGAGCATGGATCGCCTCGCGGCGGATTAGTCGCGACCGATTTTTCGCAGCGGCACGCGTTCGGGATAGAGCGGGCGATCGATGAGCCGCTCGAGCGCGCTCGCCTCGGCACCGAGCACGAAATCCGCAAACTCCGCGAACGCCTCACGCTCGGCCTCGCCTTCGGCGTAGCGTTCGTTTTGCGCCAGATCGATTTTCTCCGGCGCCGGGAGCAAGCGAACGTAGGGCCCTTCATCGTCGCGGCCGAGTTCGACCAAACGCTCGTCCTCGAAAATGCGCAGCGCGCTCTCGATGCTGCGGTCGCGACAGTCGTCGATTCCCAAAATGTCGGCGATATCGCGGCTACTTCCGTGAAGCATCCCCTCTCGCGAGCTCCGCTTCAGGCCGCGATAGATCTCGCGGAGCATCGTTAACGTCGGAGCATCGAGTTTCAACAAAAATTCATTGAGGCGCCGGTCGGCGGGGCCGAAGAGCAGATGGATGCGCGCGTCGGCGCCGTCGCGCCCGGCGCGGCCGGCCTGCTGATTGAATTCGGTAAAGTTGAAATTGAGGTGATAGAGCACGACTTCGCGCACGTCGGGCAGATCGATCCCCTCGCCGAATGCCGTCGTCGCGACGACGACGTCGATACCGCCGCTACGAAACGCGTTCTCGACGGCAAATCGTAGCTCGGTTGGAACCCCGGCATGATAGAATGCCACGCGATCGCCGCATCGCTCTTTCAAGCGTTTTGCCACCTCGGCCGCCTCTTTTCGCGAGTTGCAATAGATGATGCCGCGCGCACCGTCGCCGAAGAGTTTTGCGACGTAAGCGTGTTTATCCGTGACGCCACGCGCATCGACGACGTGAAGATTGGTGCGAATCGTCGGGTCGATCGCCCATTCTTCGATCCGCAACGCATCGCGAATCTCGGTGAATCCCTCATCGTCGACCGTCGCGCTGAGCGCGAGGACCTGCGGGTCGCCGACGGCGGCAAGCGTCTGCGCGATATCGCGATAGCCCGAGCGGCGGCGCGCTTTGCCGACGTGATGCGTCTCGTCGACGACGAGTAAATCGATCTTGCTTGCAGCGGAGAAACGTTCGGCATGATAGCGAACGAACTCCGGCGTCGCGAGAATCATATCCCATGCGCCGCTCTCGAGTGCGGCGAAGAGCTCCTCGCGCTCGTTCGCGGGAATAGCGCCGTTCGCCCGAAAAATTCGCATCCCTAAGGGTTCGAGTTTACGCGAAAATCCTTCGAACTGATCGTTGCAGAGCGCGCGCAGCGGGTAGAGCACGACGCTCTTCCGCCCGCGCTCGAGCGCTTCTACGGCCGCCGAATACGCAAAACAATAGCTTTTCCCGCGCCCGGTTCCCATGATGCCGAGCACGCGTTTCCCGGCAAGAACGCGCTCGATCAGCAGCGTTTGCGTCTCGTGCGGCCGATGCTCGCCGATGAGCGCCGCGCGAATGTGGTCGAGGTCGCCGTCCCAGCCATGACGCGCGCTCTCGCGTTCGCCGCTGCGCGCTCGGCGCAGCGCCGCATCGTCGATTTCGACGACGATATTGATGCCGCGATGGCGCTCGCCCCCGTCGGCGGCGCGGCCGCCGCCGGTGAGCGCCGAAATGTAGGCACGATAGCGCGTTCCGCTATCGATATTCGGCGCGATGCGCGCGGCGATCTCCCGGCGCAAGAAGCCCAATGGTAAGGCACCGAAGCGCACCGCGACGGCATTGGAGTCGTATTGGTTTTCAGGCTGCCGCTGCAGTTCGAGTTCGACGCCCTCGCGCAGGCCGATAATGCTATCCTGCCGCCCCTCGAAGGAAACGCCGACGACCTTCGTGTTAAACCGGCGCGCATCTTCGATGCCGACGAACGGGCCGCGCTCTAAGAAGCGCTCGCTGCGTTCGAAGAGATCGTCGAGAAAATCACTGCCCGGCGGCTCGCGAAGTTCGCCGGAGAGAAGGCGTTCGAACGCCTTCTCCGACTCGGTCGGGGGTTGCTGCGAACTACTCGTGCGCGGGGCGCTCCCCGGCCTCGAGATCGAGCGTGATCTCCTCGTGCCCCTGAATCAACGCGCTCTCGTCCATTCCGGCAGTCTGTGCGTCGAGCGGATCGTATTCCTCGACGCGTTCGTCGTGATATTCGTGCAGATCCGGCTCGGCAAGCGCGACGCTGCTTTCGTCGCGTTTGCGTTTGTAGCGCACCGGCGTTGCGGCACCGGAATCGGGGCGCGTCCCTTTGCGTTTGGCACGCCGTTCGCGACGAGCGGCGACGATATCTTCGCGCGGTTGTCCGCCATGCGTCACTCCGGTTGCGGCGGCCTCCGCTGCCGCGCGCGGGCCGGCGGCACGGAGTGCCGAGGCCTCGGCGCGACGTTTTGCCGCGGCGGCGAGTTGGCGCTTGCGGAACGTCAGCACCAGCGGCGCCGAATAGAAAATCGAGTGATAGCCGCCCGAACAGATGCCGACGAGCAGGGCGAAGGCGAAGTTTTTCAGGCTCGCGCCGCCGAGCGCCAACAGCGCGACGAGCGTGATGATGACCGTCGCGAGCGTGTTGAACGAGCGCGTCATCGTCTGTTTGATCGACTCGTTGACGATGTAGTCGTAGGCTTTCCCGGCCATTAACTTCGTATTCTCACGAATTCGGTCGAGAATGACGATCGTATCCATCACCGAGTAACCGATGACGGTCAGCACCGCTGCCAAGAACGCATCGTCGGCGCGCTTATCGGCGAGCGCGTAGATGCCGATCATCATCGCCGCATCGCGCACGAGCGCGATGACGGTGACCAACCCGAAGATGTAGTTCCATCCGAAGCGGAAAGCGATATAGAGAAATTGGATCGAGAGCGCGATCACCAATGCCCAGATCGCACTTTGCAGATACTCTTTACCGAGCGAGGGCCCGACCGAGGCGATCTGCGAGGCCGCGCGATCGACCGGCGCAACCGTTCCGAGCGCCGCCCAGAGCGGCGTCGAATCGTTCGCATACGCTTTCTGCGTTTCGATGATGAAGCGCTTGCCGCTGCTGCCGACGGTATTGATCCGCGCGTCGCCGATTCCCAGCGGGGTTATCGCGCTGCGAATCTGCGCGCTGCTCTGCGGCGAGTCGTAGGCGACCGTGATATCGGTGCCGCCGGTAAACGAGAGTCCCAAGCGCAGCATATGCGAGAACTTGAAGCCGCCCGGTGCCTGGCTTGCATGGTAGAACATCGCAGCGAGGCCGATCGCGATAACGAGATACGAAACGGTCGAAACGATGCGGAACCATCCGACGATGTTCCAGTTGAGGCGACGAAACAGCATGTGGCTAACCCTCCGTCCGCGAGAAGACGCCGAGATCGGCTTTCCGCACGCCGAAGAACTCCGGCGCGGTAAGCACGTCGTACTCGACGAGTAGATCGACGAAGAATCTCGTCACAAAAACCGCGGTCGCGAGCGATACGACCGTTCCCCAAAAGAGCGTGAAGGCGAAGCCCTTCACCGTGCCGGTGCCGAGCATAAAGAGCACGCCCGCGCCGACGATCGTGGTGAAGTGCGAATCGAAGACCGCCGAGAAGGCGCGCTGGAAACCGACGCGCACCGCGGCGCGCAACGATTTTCCAGCCCAGAGCTCTTCTTTCAGGCGCTCGAAGATCAGCACGTTGGCGTCGACGGCCATACCGATCGAAAGCACGAACCCGGCGATACCCGGCAGCGTCAACGAGGCCTGCGAGATCGCGAGGATTGCAAGCATCACCAACACGTAGATCGCGAGTGCGAGATCGGCGAGCAACCCCGGAATGCGATAGACGATCGCCATGAAGATCAGCACCAAACCGAGCCCGAGCAGCGATGCCCAGAGCGACTTCACGAGATCGATCTTGCCGAGCGTCGGACCGATGCCTTCCTTCTCGACGATCTTCGTCGTCACCGGCAGCGCGCCGGCGTTCAGCTCGTTTGCGAGCGTGATCGTTTGTTTCTCGGTGAAATTACCGGTGATCTGTCCGCTGCCGAAGATCGGCGATTGAATGACCGGCGCCGAGAGATAGTGATGGTCGAGGAAGATGCCCAACGGCTTGCCGATCGCTTTGGTCGTCAAGCGCCCGAACTTCGCTGGGTCCTTCGTTTGGAAATCGATATTCGGGCGGCCGGCGGTGTCGTAACCGGCCTGCGCGCCCTTCAAATCTTTGCCGGAATAGACGACCGGGCCGCTGGCATCGTACGCGCCCTGCGCGACGTATTGGCAGGCCTTCGTATTCTTCGGATCGGCTTTACATGCCGCGAGCGCGCCTTCAGCCTGTGCGACGACCTGTTCGGGAACGATCTTGTATTCGAGCACGGCGACTTGCTTGAGTAAGCGCTCCGCCTGCGCGGGATCCTTCACGTCGGGCAGTTCGACGAGAATGCGATCGGAGCCGACCTTCGTAATCGTCGGCTCGGTGACACCGAGACCGTTGATGCGTCGGTCGATAACGTCGATCGTTTCAGCTTGCACCTGCGAGGTAATCTGCGGCACCTCGGCGGTGGGATAGAGCTGCAACAACAGGCGATAGCCGCCTTGCAGATCGAGCCCGAGGTGGATGCTCTTCTGTATCGGGAGCACCAAGCGCAGCGAGAGAAGAATCGTTGCGAGTACGACCAGCGCTTTGAGCGGGGTCTTCCAAGTATTCCAGTTCATGGCGTCTTTCAGGCGTGAGAAAGCGCGGCACCGTACGGGCCGGCACCTAACCCTCCGAGTCTAGCAGGGTCGTGGGCGGTCGTAAAGGTTAGTCGGCGGTCGCGGCATTCCCGCTACCCGGGCCGGGCGCCTCGATCGTGCCCAGCGGTGCGATGGGGAGCTCGGGCGGCAGCTCGCTGAAGGCGAGGACCTCCGCCTCGATCCCGCTCCGCGCGAGAAACTCGGCGAGGAAGGGGCGCAGCACGCCCCCGCAGAGGATCGGCAGCCGCGCCCGCCCGACTCGGCGCGCCCAGCGGGCGACCTGGTCGCGCAGGGAGATCGCCGCCTGCGGATCGACCCCTTCGGGCTCGCCGGCCCACGCCGGAAGGAGCGCGCGCTCGAAGATCGGGTCGAGCAGCAACGGCGCGAGGGGTTCGCTGCCGCCTCGCCGGAGCTGCGCGGGGACGAGCAGCGTTCGCGCCGCCGCGCAGAGCTCGCGCGCTTCGTGCCGCCCCGAGCCGACCATCGCATCGAGGGCGAGCACGGGGTCGCGCGGCCAGATCCGCTCGCGTAAGAGCTGCTGCCAGGCCCGGTGGACGCTCCCCGGGGCGAGCGCCTCCGGCGCGATCTCTTTCACCAGCGTCGGAACCGCGAGGCGCAGATGCTCGATCAGCGTCTGAAACTCCTGACGCCCGAAGAGTTCGGCAGCATTCGCGCGGACGATCTCGGCGAGATGCGATCCGAGAATCGAAACGGCGTCGAAGACGAGCGCGCCGCGCTCCTGCGCACGCGCGCGTCGATCGGGTGCGATCCAGGCAGCGGGCAGATCGTAGACCGGCTCCCGCGTCATCTCGCCGAGCCCCGCGAGCACCGTTTCATCGGCGACGGCAAGCAGCGCGTCGAGCCGCAATTCGCCGCAGCCGACGATGCGATCGCGCACGCGAATCGCATAGCCGCGTTCGCGCGCGAGATCGTCGCGGAGACGGACGCCGGGCAAAACGATTCCGATCTCCGAGGCGAGCGCGCGGCGCACTTCTCCGATGCGATCCAAGAGCGCATCGCTCAGCGGTGCCGCTAAGAGTGCGGCGAGATCGGGGGCGAATTCGATCGCGAGCGCGTCGACGCCGACGAGCCCGAGAGCGATCTCCGGGCGGCGCATCGAACGGCGCTTCGCCTCCTCTCGCTCGCCCTGCGCGGCGCGCTCGGCGCCGGTTTTGCGCCGCGTAGCAAAGGCGGCGGCGAGCCAGCAACTCGCGGCGAGCGCGAGAAAGATCGGGCGCGGAAGCGCCGGAACGAACGCAAGCGCGGCGAGCAGCACGGCAACACCGCGCAGCACTTCCGGGCGCGCGAAGAGTTGCACCGCCAAATCGCTTCCCAACGCGCCGTTCGCCGCGACGCGCGTCACCATCATTCCCATCGCCACCGAGATTAAAAAGGCCGGCAGCGTCGTGACGAGCGCATTGCCGATCGAGAGCAACGCGAAGGTGTGAAACGCCTCCGCGGGCGAGAGCCCGTCGTAGAGCGTGCCGACGGCGATGCCGCCGAGAAGATTGAGCGCGACGATCACGAGCGCCGCAACCGAATCGCCTTTCACGAACTTTCCGGCGCCGTCCATCGCTCCATAGAAATCCGCTTCCTGCCCCACTAATTCGCGCTTCCGGCGCGCTTGCTCGCCATCGAGCGCGCCGGCATGCAGATCGGCGTCGATCGCCATCTGCTTGCCGGGCATCGCGTCGAGCGTAAAGCGCGCCGCCACCTCGGCGACACGCTGCGAACCGCTGGCAATCACGACGAATTGAATCGTCACCAGAATTGCAAAGACGATCAACCCGACGATCGGGTTATTCTGCACGACGAAGGCCCCGAAAGCCGGCACGATCGTTCCGACGCCGCCCGGAGTCGCACCGTGGGTGAGAATCAAGCGCGTCGCCGAGATATCGAGCGCGAGCCGAAAGAGCGTGGCGACCAAAAGTGCCGGAGCGAACGCGCTAAATTCCAACGGATCTTCGACGCTGACGGCGAGCAGCAGCACCAACGCTGCGGCAAGGATATCGATTCCGAGAAGAACGTCGAGCAGAAAGGGCGGCAGCGGCACGATGAGCACCGCGACGATTCCCAACAGCACCGCCGCGAAGGCCGACGCGGCAATGCGCTTCACTGCGGTAACGCTCCGGCGCGTACCAGCGCCACGACGATCTCGGCGAGGGCGACATAGAATTCGCCGGGAATCTCTTCGCCGATTTTTGCCCGCGCGTAGATCGCACGAGCGAGCGGTGGATTCTCGAGCACCGGGATACTCGCTTCGTCGGCGAGGCGCCGTAATTCCAAGGCGCTCTCATCGCTGCCGCGCGCGAGTAGGCGCGGCACCGCGATCTCCGGCGGCCGATACTCTAGTGCGACGGCGATGTGGGTGGGGTTGGCGATGACGAAACTCGCGTCGCGGATGCGTGCGAACCCGCTGCGCAGCAACGCGTGGTGCAGCGAACGACGGCGCCCGCGAATCTGCGGATCGCCGTCGCTCTCCTTCACTTCGCGCTTTAGCTCGAACGCGCTCATCCGCATCTTCTTTAGCCACCCGCGATGCGCGGTTGCATAATCGACAAGCGCGAAGAGCGATGCGACGGCGAGCGCCGCACCGACCGCAGCGACGACGGCATGCCACGCTTGCGCGGCGACCTGCGCCGGCTCGGCTGCCTGCAATGCAGCGCCGAGGAGCGCTGCGAACGAAGGCGCGACCACCGTCGCCGCAACGACCCCCGAGAGCGGGACGCGCGCTAACGTTATCGCCGTCTCGCGCGACAAAATTCGTTTGAGATTTTCGTGCGGTGCGAGGCGATTCCACGCGAGCTTTATCCCGACGAAGCGAAGCGCACCACCCTGCGCGATGCCGATCGCCGCGGCTCCGACCGCCGCCGCCGCCATCGGCAGCAACGCCAAACTCGCGATGCGCGCGAACGGCGCCGCGTTTTGCCGCCCGACGAGCGCCCCGTGGAGCGCCTCGGCAAGCGCACCACTGAGGGGCGCGACGACGGCGAGCAGCGCGAGAAATGCGGCGCCGAACGCCGCGAGCGCAGAGAGGTCGTTCGAACGCGGCCCCTCGCCGCGCTCGCGCGATTTTCGCAGCCGCGCAGGTGTCGCATCGAAAGAGCGCTCGCCCGCGCTCTCGCTCATCGTCCGAGCCCCGGCGGCAGCAACGGCATGCCCGCGCGCATCGCCGTCAGCTCGAGCGCGAGCGCCGTCGCAACGACCACCGCACCGAATGCAAGCGGAAACGCCAATGCGTAGTTCACGAAACGTGGGATCGTTCGCGCGACCGCCGCGAGCGCGATCTGCACCACGAACGCCAGCGCGATCGCCGGCGCGGCGATCTGCAACGCAACGACGACGATACTGCGCACGTACCACAGCATGAACGGCAGCGCACGCATGGCCGGAAAGAGCGCGCCCGGCGGCAGGCGATGGAGCGACTCGGCGAATCCGGCGAGGACGGGGCGATAGGCGCCGAGCAGAAAAAACCCACCGGTAAACGCGAGCGACCAGAGGCGACCGAATCCGCTCGGGGCGACGAGCGCGACGGTGGGTGCAACTGCATGCACGCCGACGTAATCGTCGAGGAGCCGCCCGGCGACATACGCCGCATCGTAGAGCAACGAACAGCCGATGCCGATCGCACTTCCGATCGCGAACTCGAGCGCGAGCGCGATAGCATAGCCGAGGATCGGCAGCGGTGCGTTCGTCAGCCCGGCGCGCGGTGCGCCGAGTGCGAGCGCGAGCGCGCCGGCGATTCCCACGCGCACGAGCGCGGGGACGCTTGGATGGACGAGCCCCGGAGCGCGCGCGCAAAAGCCGAGCGCGCGTGCGAAGATCAGCAGCGTTAGGGTCATCGTGTCAGTTGGGGGATCGCGGCGAGCGCCCGCAAAAATAACTGCGCGCAGAGATGGAGATCGAGGCCGCCGAGCACGAGCAATGCCGCGCCGACGGCGAGCGTCTTCGGCAGCAGCACCAACGTCTGTTCCTGAATTTGCGTCGCCGCCTGACCGATCGCCACCGCCGTTCCGACGATTGCGGCGATGCCGAGAACCGGCAGCACCATCGTCGCTACCAGCATGGCGCACGATCGCAGGAGTTCGCCGAAGGCATCCACCGCCACAGCGTACGAAAACGCTGTTAAGAAACGATGCGCGCGATGTTACGAGAAGGTAACCG
>DAHUYY010000340.1 GCA_027306845.1 Vulcanimicrobiota bacterium
AGAGCAGCAGTTTGATCGGCAGCGAGACGACCGTCGGCGATATCAATACCTCAGGTGCTGTGAAAATCTCACCGCAAATGGCGAAATATCTGGTTGCAAATAGTCGATTGCCTTTCGCAGGCGGCACAGGCACGACGAGCCGACGATACTTCACACTTCAAATACGTCACCACATCCATCGCGGAGTCGTTCGATCGCGATTTCGGGGTCGGGGCCATCCGACGCCTCAACGGTACCCGGAGAGCGTTCGGGTAGAAGATGGGCGACCGGGATCTCGCCCCCAAAGAGCCCTACGAAGAGCTCCGGAGTGCTCGTGCAGCCATCTTTGGAGAATGAGCGATGATGCGCAGCAATGCCCGTGCCGGAGCATCAGGCTGCGATCTGCCCTGTTCCCATTCCTGGATCGTGCGTTGACTCAATGCAAAACGATCCGCAAATTCGGCCTGCGTCAGGCCGAGACGCTCGCGAAGTCCGCGGACGTAGTTCGTGCCTCTCACCCATGCTCGGTCGCCGAAATCAAAGCTCTCACCACCGTCCTCGACGATCTGTCGCTGAATCTCTTCTTCCGTTGTTTCGCGGAGCTTTTTCCAGTCGGTTCGACCTGGGCCAAGTTTACGTGTTTCCCGCTTGACGATAGCCATTTCGTTCCTTTCGCGATGCGCGTCGCGCAGAGATAATTCGCCGAATCCGCCCTCGCGGCGTCCAAATGACCAACAGCAAATCGCCGTCCATAGATCCGAGGGTCAGGTAACGCTCCTCATCGTGCTGTTGCAGCGAGCTACTCGTCACGCAAGCAGTTTCGTCGCCAAAGATGCGAGCCGCATCCTCAAAATCAAGATTCCGAACGCGAACGTTCCAATCGTTTTTCGCTTCGTCCCATTCAAAGCCGTCGAACTCATCGATGCACACTACATTATACTCCGTGATTCACGTATACGTCAACGATCCGTCAGCGAAAGCTCGTGAGAACGCCTCCGCAGAGCAGCGCCCAGCCGTCGACCATCACGAAGAGCAGCAGTTTGATCGGC
>DAHUYY010000341.1 GCA_027306845.1 Vulcanimicrobiota bacterium
GCGACGCCGAGCCGCCCGTTCTCCACCGCGTTCATCGCCACGGCGAAGCCGCGTCCCTCCTCGCCGACGAGCGCCTCGCGCGGCACCCGCACGTCGGTCAGGACGAGCTCGCCGGTCTTGATCGGGCGGAAGCCAAACTTGTTGGAGAGCGGATGCACCGAGACGCCGGGCAGGTCCGCATCGACGATGAAGGCGCAGACTCGCTTGCGGCCGGTGCGCTCGTCCACGCCGAGGTGCGCGAAGGTCAGAAACCACTTGGCCACGTCGAGGAAGGAGATCCACATCTTCGCGCCGTTGATCACGTAGTCGCTGCCGTCGATCCGGCAGCGCGTGTCCATGTCGGAGACGTCGGTTCCCGAGCGCGCCTCGGTCACGCCCGCCGCGCCGAAGACCTCGCCGCGCGCCAGCGGGGCCAGGTAGCGCTGCTTCTGCTCCTCGGTGCCGAAGACTTCGATCGAGCTGCCCACCAGGCCGCTGGGCAGCGACATTGCCACCCCCACCACGTGGCAGACGCGCGAGATCTCCTCCACCAGCATCGCGTAGGTCTTGAAGTCCAGGCCCGCCCCGCCGTAGGCGGTCGGCACCACGCCTCCCATCAGCCCCAGCTCGGCGGCGGCGCGGATGATCTCGATCGGGAAGCGCTCTTCGCGATCGTAGTCGGCCACGTGGGGCGCGATCTCGCGCTGCGCGAAGTCGCGGGCCAGCTCGATCAGGCGCTGCTGCTCGTCTGTGAGTGAGAAGTCCAAGGCGGCCAGAAGACTACCAAATGATTGGTAGAATGAGAAGCCCGGTCCGCGGCGTGCGGGGCGCGCGAGGTCCGCAGGCTCCGTGGGGTCCGCGGCGCGCAGCGATCAGGCGGCCGCTGTCGCGGCTTCTCGCAGCGCCGCCGCGTCGGCCTCGTAGTCCGGCGCGCTCGCCGTGGGGGCGGCCCCGCC
>DAHUYY010000342.1 GCA_027306845.1 Vulcanimicrobiota bacterium
CCCGGCGTAGTGGGCGTCGCCGTACTTCACGTACCGCCGGTGCGTCACCGAAAGACCGACGTGACTCATGCGGCCTCCCCCGCCGACGCCAGGGCGTGCACCAGGTAGCTGGCCACCTCGCCGGGCGTGGTGCCGCGGCCGAAGATCTTGTCCACGCCGAGGTCGTGCGCGGCGCTCGGGTCGAACCGAGGGCCGCCCACCACCAGCAGCGGCCGCCGCGGGCCGAACCCGGCGTGGAACGCCGCCGACATCTGGCGGGTGTTCGACAGGTGCGCGTCGCGCTGGGTGACGACCTGGCTGACCAGCACGGCGTCGGCGTGCTCGGCGACGGCGCGGGCCACCAGGTCGGCCACGCTGACCTGCGACCCCATGTTCACCACCCGGATCTCCCGGTAGTACTCCAGGCCCTTCTCCCCCGCGTGCCCCTTGACGTTCAGGATCGCGTCGATGCCGACCGTGTGCGCGTCGGTGCCGATGCAGGCGCCGACCACGACCAGCTTGCGGCCGAGCGCCGAGCGGATCCGCAGGTTGACCTCGGCGGCGGGCAGGACCGGGAACTCCCGTTCGGCCACGGTCACGGCGGACAGGTCGACCAGGTGGCTGACCCGGCCGTAGACGATGAAGAAGGTGAAGTCGGGCCCCATCCCCTTGGCGTGCACCACCATCGCCGGGTCCAGGCCCATCTTGGCCGCCAGCTGGAGTGCGGCGCCCTCGGCCCGGGCCCGTTCGGCCTCATTGCCGAACGGGACCGGCAGCGTGAACGACACCTGCACCCGCCCGTCGCCGGTGGTATCACCGTACGGGCGCACGACCCCGGTCAGGCTCATGAGCTCACCTCCAGCAT
>DAHUYY010000343.1 GCA_027306845.1 Vulcanimicrobiota bacterium
GAGTTTCAGGAGACCGGGCAGGAGCAGCTCTTTTCACGCGCGCTGGTCGAGCAAACCCAGGCCGCACTGGAACGGGGCGAACAGGCGATGATTCTGCTGAATCGCCGAGGCTATTCGTTTGCGGTTATTTGCCGCGCCTGCGGCAAAAAGCTGGAGTGCCAGAACTGCGCGATCGCCCTGACGCACCATAAGCCGCCCGCAGGCGAGGATGGACTGGCGCGGGAAGGGCAACGGCTGGAGTGCCACTATTGCGGCTTTCGGCGCACGGTGCCCGGTCACTGCCCGGAGTGCACCAGCGAGCATCTTTACTACCTCGGCGCGGGGTCGCAGCAGGGCGAGGAGCGGCTGGCGGAGATTTTTCCGTCTGCGCGCATCGGACGCATGGACCGGGATACCGTCCGCGGCAGGCACGATCTGGAGCGCCTGCTGGCGCGGCTCCATTCCGGCGAGATTAATTTGCTGGTGGGCACGCAGATGATCGCCAAGGGGCACGATATTCACGGCGTGACGCTGGTCGGCGTCGTCGGATGTGATCATGCCTTGTCGATGCCGGATTTTCGAGCGGCGGAACGAGTTTTTCAATTGATCTCGCAGGTATCCGGCAGGGCGGGGCGTGGCGAACGGCCGGGGAGCGTAGTGGTGCAAACCTACTATCCCGACCACTACGCCGTGGTTGCGGCCAGCCAGCATGATTATCTGGCCTTTACTGAGAAGGAATTGAAATACCGGCGCTGGATGCACTATCCGCCCTTCGGCGTCCTGGCGAACGTGCTGATCCAATCCGAAAAGCTGGAAGAGGC
>DAHUYY010000344.1 GCA_027306845.1 Vulcanimicrobiota bacterium
CATGATGTTTTATTGGTGATTCAGCTGATTGCCGGGGTGTGCATCATCATTCTGGTGATGCTGCAGCACGGGCAGGGTGCGGATGCGGGCGCCGGATTCGGCGCAGGCGCTTCCGGCACGGTTTTCGGTGCGCGCGGCGCCACGACGGCGCTGTCGCGCGCGACGGCGATCTTCGCCGCCATCTTCATGCTCAACAGCGTGGCGCTGACTTATCTCAGCACCCGCACGCACGAGCATCAGAAGACGATTCTGGATCTTGCGGGGCAGACGCATGCCGCGGGCGCCAAGGCGCCGGCGCCGGCTGCGAGTGCGCCGCAGAATGCGGGGACGGCCGGCAAGCCGGCTGGCGTACCGCCGAAGCCGTGAGGCTTGCACCGCAGCGATGATTGTTGATGTTGCCGACGTGGTGGAATTGGTAGACACACTAGCTTGAGGGGCTAGCGCCGCGAGGCGTGTCGGTTCGAATCCGACCGTCGGCACCAAATTGTTTTCGTGCGCTGCTACAATGTGCAGCTTCGGAGGGGGAGGCGCCGAGAGGGCCTTCTTTTTCCGCGGTTTTGCTCAGGCGATGGAAGCATGCTGAACAATTACTTGCCGATTCTGATATTTCTCGTCATCGCCACCGCGGTGGCACTGGTGCTTCTGACCCTCGGCACCACCATCGGACGGTTCTTCGCACGCGACCCGGCGGATCGGGACAAGCTCTCCGCCTACGAATGCGGCTTCGAGGCCTTCGAGAACAGCCGCATGAAGTTC
>DAHUYY010000345.1 GCA_027306845.1 Vulcanimicrobiota bacterium
ATCTCGTTGCTGCCATTGCCAAGCGTGGGGTCGAGGTTCGCATGATTACCGGCGATGCGCTAGCAACGGCCTTGCATATAGCAAAGCAAATCGGAATTCCCTCGAGTTCCGTTGATGCGTCCGTGTATCCCGACCAGAAGCTCGGCATCGTGCAACGCGAGCAGGCGACGGGACACATCGTTGGGATGACGGGAGATGGCGTAAATGACGCGCCTTCGCTGCGGGCGGCCAACGTTGGCATTGCGGTCTCGAATGCGACTGATGTGGCGAAAGCCGCGGCTAGTATCATTCTCACGCAACCCGGGCTCAAAGGAGTCCTAGCCGCGATCGATACGAGCCGCTGCATCTATCAACGAATGCTCACCTACGTGGTCGCTAAAATCGTCAAGTACTTCGAAATTGTATTTGTCACGGGTGTCGGCTTTGTAATTCTACGACACTTCGTCCTGTCGCCTACGCTGATGGTGGCTCTCTTAATCCTCAACGACTTTGCGACCCTCTCGATCGCAACCGATCGCGTTGCCCCGTCGCGGGGCCTCGACGCATGGCAGATCGGGCGTCTGGTGTCTGCGTCGGCCACCATCGCAATCGTGACGGCAACGGCCATCATCGGGTTCGTTCTCTTCGAGAGCCGAGAGTGGAACCTCGGCATAGCGCAACTCCGTGGGCTTACCTTCTTTGCGACGGTAGGGATGGGGCAAACTGCCCTGCTCGCCTTACGGGAGCGCGACGCCGCGCTCCGCG
>DAHUYY010000346.1 GCA_027306845.1 Vulcanimicrobiota bacterium
CATAGAGAGGACCAAAGCGCAGTGGCGGATGTGTTAGTAGAGAGCCATAATCTCGTCAAAATCTATCGCAGCCACGATCTGGAGGTTGTGGCGTTGCAGGGGCTGGACCTGCGCGTGCCCCAGGGCGAGATGCTCGCGCTGGTCGGGCCATCGGGCGCGGGCAAGAGTACGCTGCTCAACATCCTCGGGGGCCTCGACACCCCGACCGAGGGGGAAGTGCGCTACCGGGATCACGTCCTCTCCGGCGCCAATGACCGCGCCCTGACTCGCTATCGGCGCGAGCACGTCGGTTTCGTCTTCCAATTTTACAATCTCATCCCCAGCTTGACCGCTCGCGAGAACGTCGAACTCGTAACCGAGATCGCAAGCAATCCGCTCGATCCGAGCGTGGCATTGGGCCTGGTTGCCCTGCAAGCCCGCGCGGATCATTTTCCGAGTCAACTATCTGGTGGAGAGCAGCAACGGGTGGCGATTGCCCGCGCCATTGCAAAGCGTCCCGACGTGCTGCTCTGCGACGAACCGACCGGCGCGCTCAACTCGGGAACGGGGCGTTTAGTGCTCGAAGCGCTCGCCGAGGCAAACGAAACCTACGGTACCACTACGGTCATCATCACCCATAACGCAGCGATTGCGGCGATGGCCGACCGAGTCGTCATCATGAGTGACGGTACGGTCGCATCGATAGCGAGTAACTCGCAGCGACGTCGTGCAGCGGAGATTTTATGGTAATCTCTGCGC
>DAHUYY010000347.1 GCA_027306845.1 Vulcanimicrobiota bacterium
GTTTTTCTGCCGGCTCATCAGAAACACGCCGAGTGCGAACGCACCGGTGAAAAGCACGCCGATCGTCGTATCAAGCGAGATCTTGCCGCGGCGATGCACGAAACCGATTCCAAGCGCCGTCAAAACCGCAACGATCGCGGCGCCGACATTGTAATTCAACCCGCGTAAGTAGGCGATGACGATGCCGGCAAACGACGCGTGCGCGATGCCGTCGCCGATGAACGAAAGCTTGCGTAAGATGACGAACGTGCCCATCACGGAGCAGAGCAACCCAACGAACACCGCGGCGATGAACGCCCGCTGCATGAAATCGTAGTGAAAGGGTGCGAGCAGAGCTCCCATGCTACTTGTCGTACCTCAGATGGCCGTGCGTATGGGTGTGTTCGCGAATGCCGGCGTAGGTGCCGGCTTGAACCACCTCGTCGGGCGTCCCGTAAGCCAGGACGGTGCGATCGAGCACCATCAGGCGATCGAACCATTCGCCGACGCGATCGAGATCGTGCGTGGTCATGAGCACCGGCATGCCGTTGGCGACCAGATCGCGCACGATGCAGCGCAGCGCTTCGTCGGTCTTCGCATCGACGCCGGTGGTGGGCTCGTCGAGAAGCAGGATGTCCGGCTCGTTGATCAGCGACCTGGCGATCGTGAGGCGGCGTTTCATGCCGCCGGACAGCGGCTCCACCTGGTCCTCGGCACGGTCGCTGAGCTGGACGAAGTCCAGCAGGTGGGCGG
>DAHUYY010000348.1 GCA_027306845.1 Vulcanimicrobiota bacterium
AACATATTGGCCAGATCGCGATCGAGGCGGTTGATTTCGGCCGGACTGCCGGCGCCTTCGATGACCAGCAGCTCATATTCGGCGCTCAATCCGGCGCAGGCAGAGCGAATGGCGGCGATGGTTTCGGCTTCGGCACGTGCGGGCGAAGCATACGCTAATTTCCCGGCGGGCTGGCCGAGCAGGATGCGATGGCAGCCCTCGGGACCGGCCGGCTTGAGCAGCACGGGGTTCATTTCCACCCGCGGTTCAAGATAGCAGGCGCGGGCCTGCAGGGCCTGGGCCGCGCCCATTTCTCCGCCCAACGCAGCGACGGCGTTGAGCGACATATTCTGCGCCTTGAAGGGCGCCACGCGGCGGCCGGCGCGGGCGAAGATGCGGCAGAGGGCGGCGCAGAGCAGGGATTTGCCGACGTGCGAAGCGGTGCCCTGCACCATGAGCGCACGCGCTTTCATAACTCCAGCCTCGACGTTGAATTTAAAGCATCGCGAAAGTTCCGGGCGGCGTGGATCAGGTTTTCGGCCAATTCAGGCTGGGATAAAAAATGCAGATGAATGTAGCTGGCGAGAACGTTGGGGCCGGCGGTGTAGCCTTCGCCGCAGGTTTCGCCGGATGGCGAAAGGGCCTGCAAGGGAAAATCCGCCGGAGCATTTCCGGATTCGACCCGGGAGGTATGAAAGCTGTGGCCGCGGGCGCTGAGCGGCGGCGCGCCAAGCAGGCATTTTTCCTTG
>DAHUYY010000349.1 GCA_027306845.1 Vulcanimicrobiota bacterium
GAAAGCTGCTGCACGCGCCGCACCGCTTCGCCGCGCTGGTGCGCGACGCGATGGAGCGCGGCTCAACCCACGCCGAGCGTTGCCTCCAGCCGCGCGGGATCGGCGAGGAGTTCCACGCTCGGTGCCGTCAGCGCCACCGCGCCGCGCACCAGCACCAGCGCGTCGTCCGTGACCTCCAGCGCCTTGCGCGCGTGCTGCTCCACCAGGATCGCGCTCACGCCCTCCTCGCGCAGGATGCGCCGCGTCGCCGCCAGCACCTCCTGCACCAGGATCGGCGCCAGTCCCTCGGTCGGCTCGTCGAGCAGCAACAGGCGCGGGTTGAGCATGAGCGCGCGGCCGATCGCCAGCATCTGCTGCTCGCCGCCGGAAAGCTGCGTGCCCATGTTGCCCCGCCGCTCCTCCAGCCGCGGGAACAGCGCGTAGACGCGCGCCGCGTCCCACCTGCCGGGCCGCGCCACGGCGGTGAGGTTCTCCCCCACCGTGAGCGGAAGATGGTGCGTTCCTGCGGCACCCAGCCGATGCCCGCCGCCGCGCGCGCCTCCGGTGCCAGGCGTGTGATGTCGCGGCCCGCGAGGCGCAGCCTCCCGCCGCGATGGCGCGTGAGCCCCATGATGGAGTTGAGCAGCGTCGTCTTGCCCATGCCGTTGCGCCCGAGCACGGCGAGCGAGCGGCCCTCGGCGAGCGCGAAGGAAACGCGGTCCAGCACCACGGAATCGCCA
>DAHUYY010000034.1 GCA_027306845.1 Vulcanimicrobiota bacterium
GAGGAGCGTCCGTTGGAAACTCGCCGAGGTGAGCCGTTGCGCTTCGTGCTGACCGACGAGATCGACGATCTCGCGGCCGAAATCGCGCAGGACGGCAAGGCTCGCACTGCGCCCACAAATTCGCGCCGTGCTCTTCCCGTTCCGCGATATTTCGCGTTCGATCGCGATATCTTCATCGTCGTCGAGCTCGTAGCCGCGCTCGTCGAGCCATGCTTTCAGTTCCGCGTCGGTATCGACGCGCAGCGTTACGAGCGTGCGTTCGTTGGGGCGAGCGATACTTTCGAGATCGTTGCGCGCACCGCAGGCGAAGGCAAGCGCACCGAGGAGCATCGACTTCCCGGAACCGGTCTCGCCGGTAAACGCCGTGAGCCCCGCACCGAACTCCACCTCGGCGCTCCGAATGAGTGCGAAGTTTTCGATGCGCAGCGAAAGAAGCACGAGAAGCGCCTACCGAACCGTTTCCACGATCGATGCACCCCAACGCAGCTTCGCTTCGAGGCGTTCGAAGAAGCGCAACGCCTCGACGCGGGCGAAGCGGACCAAACGCGGATAGCGATAAACGACGACGGGCTCGTTTGGAGCGATCTCGGTCACGACATCGCCGTCGCACTCCAAATGCGCACCACCCAGATCGGCATCGCAGAGGATCGTAACGCGCGCGTCCCCGGCGACGATGAGCGGCCGCGAAAACAACGTATGCGGTAGCAGCGGGACGATCCCAAATGCATCGACGCGCGGCGAAATGAGCGAGCCGCCCGCCGAAAGGAAATAGGCAGTCGAACCCGTCGGCGTACAGACGCAGATGCCGTCGGCGGGCACCCCGACGGCTTCCTCGTCATCGAGGTGCAAGCGAAACGGAACGACGCGTGCTATATCTCCTTTGCGAACGACGACATCGTTCAGTGCAAAATGCTTCTTCCCACGCGCCTCCACTTGCAGGGCCACGCGCTCTTCGATGAGGAGGCCGCGTTCGAGGAGGTCGGGCAGCTCTTCAATGCGAGGA
The DNA here is from genome assembly GCA_027306845.1 of Vulcanimicrobiota bacterium. GTDB lineage: Bacteria > Vulcanimicrobiota > Vulcanimicrobiia > Vulcanimicrobiales > Vulcanimicrobiaceae > JABEUX01. The sequence goes on from DAHUYY010000034.1 coordinate 1,004, forward strand.
TCGTTGCTGTCGAACTCGGTGAGGAAGCCCAAGCGTCCGGTATTGATGCCGAGTATGGGGATCCCCAGATCGACGACGCGCCGCGCGGCCCGGAGCAGGGTGCCGTCCCCACCGATGCTCACGAGGAGATCGACCCGCGCGAGGATCTCGGGGTCGGCGTGCCCCTCCTCGAGAACGACGCACGAGATCGCACGCTTTTTTAGGAGGCCGACAAAATGTTCGGCGTAAGCATGCGCGGACTCGCGCGACGAGAGATGGACGGCGACCGAACGCCGCGCGAACGAAAGCGTTTTCATGGTTCCGAGAGTCCTTCGCCGACGACCTCGTCGATTCGTCCCTCCGCGAGCGACTCGCCCGACCGCCGCAACTCCAACAAGAACTCGCGGTTGCCGGCGGGCCCCTTTAACGGCGAGGCGATCAATGCCGCGGGACGAAGCCCCAAGGCGAGCGAGGAGCCGACCACCTCGCGTAAGACGGCACGATGGACCGCCGGGTCGCGCACCACGCCGCCGCGCCCGAGTCGCTCTCTGCCGGCCTCAAATTGGGGCTTGACCAGCGCGACCACGCTACCTTCGAGCGTGAGAAATCGTATCGCCGAGGCGAGAATAGTGTGAAGCGAGATAAACGAGACATCGATCACGATTAGATCGAATGGTAGCGCAAAAACATCGGCGGGAAGATTGCGTGCGTGTGTCCGTTCCATAACCGTGACGCGCGAGTCGTTTCGCAGACGCCAGTCGAGTTGCCCGTATCCTACGTCGAGCGCAGTCACGTGCGCGGCACCGCGCTGCAGCAAACAATCGGTGAAGCCGCCGGTCGAGGCGCCGATATCGAGCGCGCGAACTCCGCGGACATCGAGAGCAAACGCGTCGAGCGCCGCCTCGAGTTTCTCACCGCCGCGGCTGACGAAACGACGCGGCTGACGTACTTCGATCACGCCTCCAGGCCGGACGTTTGCCCCGGCTTTCTGGGCCGGCACTCCATCGACGCGCACGCGTCCTTCGAGTATCAAGCTGCGAGCGCGCGACCGCGAGAGCGCGAATTGCTCGGCAACCGCATCGTCCAGCCGCGTGCCCTTCATCCCCGACTCCTTCGCGCATTGCGACGCAATGCTTTCACGCGCTCCCCGGTATGCGGCAGGAGGGGACGTCGCGGATGCCGCACGCTGCTGCGACGGAGGTCGTACGCTATGAGTGCAGTCCGAGTTCTCGCCGGTACCCGAAAAGGCGCTTTCATTCTCGAAGCCGATGGAAAGCGCGATCGGTGGAAGATCGAGGGGCCCTTCTTCGCCGGCTGGGAGATCTACCACGTCAACGGCTCGCCTGCCGATCCACAGCGCCTCTACGCCTCGCAGAGCAGCGGTTGGTTCGGCCAAATCATTCAGCGCTCCGACGACGGCGGCCGAACGTGGCGAACGATGAATAATGAATTTACCTACGACGGCACTCCAGGCACCCACCAATGGTTTGACGGCAGCGAGCGCCCGTGGGAGTTTAAACGCGTCTGGCACATCGAACCCTCGCCGCTGAGCCCCGATATTCTTTACGCCGGCATCGAAGATGCAGCGCTCTTTCGTTCCGATGACGGTGGCGAACATTGGCACGAACTCGCCGCGCTGCGCAATCATAGTACCGGAAGCACCTGGCACCCCGGAGCGGGCGGAATGTGCCTCCACACGATTCTCATCGACCCGAACGAATCGCGGCGGATGTACGTCGCCATCTCCGCCGCCGGCGCGTTCCGCACCGAGGACGGTGGGGCGACGTGGCGCCCGATCAATCGCGGCTTGCATTCGGAGTATATTCCCGACCCGAACGCGGAGGTCGGGCACTGCGTCCATCGGCTCGCCATGCATCCGGCAAAACCGGAGGTTCTCTTCATGCAAAAACACTGGGATGTCATGCGCAGTGACGACAGGGGCGACCATTGGTACGAAATCAGCGGGAATCTTCCCACCGATTTTGGATTCGCTATCGACGTTCACGCTCACGATCCCGAAACGATCTATGTCGTCCCGATCAAAAGCGACCGCGAGCACTTCCCGCTCGACGGTGCGCTTCGCGTCTACCGGAGCAAAACCGGCGGAAACGAATGGGAGGCGATGACGAAGGGCCTTCCGCAGGAGAACTGTTACGTCAACGTACTGCGCGACGCGATGGCGATCGATCGGCTCGATTCCTGCGGCATTTATTTCGGCACGACCGGCGGCCAGATTTACGCTTCCTCGGATAGCGGAGAATCCTGGAAGGCGATCGCTCGCGATCTCCCGCCGGTTCTTTCGGTCGAGGTTCAAACGCTCGAATGATTCGCGTGCTTCTTCCCGCCTCGCTAAAAGTGCTGGCGAACATCAGCGGGGAGATCGACGTGGAGCCGGAGGGCGGCCCCACGATTGCGTCGGTCGTCGACGCCCTCGAAGCGCGCTTCCCACCCTTACGCGGGACGATTCTCCAGCACGGTTCGCGGAGGCGTCGACCGATGGTTCGTTTTTACGCTTGCAATATCGATCTCTCGCATGCCGACCCGGAGAGCGCTCTCCCCGACGCCGTTATCGACGGTAGCGAACCGCTGTTGATTATCGGCGCGATCGCCGGCGGTTAGGGTCGAGCGAACGAGCTCGCGAACACGGCGAGCGCCATAATAATAACGAGAGCGACACCGATGAGGATAACGCTGACGGCGGATCGCGCCGGCACCGGCGGCCCGGCGCCGCTTCTTGCTTCTGCGCTCGCTGCGGCAGCTGCGCCGATCGCTGCACCGCATGCGGCGCACGAAGCCGCAGCGACCGCACAGGCCGCGCCGCAGCTCGCGCAACAGACGCCGCTCACGGTTTTGCCTCAGGGATGGGATCGATCCACGTAGATCCCCGCTCGAAAGACTCGCCGGGTTCGCTCATGCTCCACGCTCCTCTAGTCCGATAGGTTCGCTACGCGCTTGCACTTCGTCGTCGCCTCGGCCGAGTATCGTTCGTTGTCGATGCGCGCTCGAGGCCGTTACGACAAGCATAATCGCCGCGCGTCGAAATGTTTGCGCCGATGATGCAGGCGGCAAAATCGACATCACGAGCTCCTAAGGATGCCATAGATAGACGACCGCGAGCAGTACGAGCGATGCTGCCACGATCGCTGCGCCGAAAATTCGCACAACAGGCGGCGCCGTCGACTCCAGTACCGGCGAGAGCTGATCGGGCCATTCCGCTAAGATAATTTCGTTGGTCCGCTCCGTTTGCACGGTGGTCATTGCCGCGAAAGGTCCGCCGCAAGCCGGGCATGCCACTCCCGGCGAGAGAAAGGACGCACCGCACGTCGGGCAAGGCTCGCCGCTCACGGTTTGATGTCGGCGCGCGTCGCCGCCTCGACCTGTTCCTGAGCGCCCTTGAGCAACGCCTCGCACGCCGTAATCAGCGCCCGCCCTTCTTGAAAGAGCGCGACGCCGCGGTCGAGCGTCGTCTGTTCGTTCGCCAATTCTTTGACGATTGCATCGATCCGCGCGAGCTTCTGCTCGAAGGTTTCGCCGGGTTCGCTCATGCTTCACTCTCCTCAGGTTCGATACGTTCGATACGCGCGCGCGCAGCCCCGCGCCCGAAGCGCGCGCGGACTTCATCGCCGATCTGCAGTTGGGAGGCGTTGCGGACGACGACGCCCTCGCGCAGGACCATAGCGTAGCCGCGCTCCAACGGTGCGTGCGGATCGCCCCCGCGCAACGCTGCCGTTCGCAGGTCGAGCATCGAGCGCTTCCGCGCAGTAAGCCCCACGATGCGCTCCGGAAGCCGCTCGCCACGCGTTTCGAGCTGCGTGCGCACCCTCCGTAACAGCGCGGCTGCCGAAGCCTGGAGTTGTTCGCTTCTGGTTGCGATCGCCGCCGCCCGCCCGACGATGCGCGCGCGAGGATCGAGCGCGTTCAATGCACGTTCGCGCCCAACGACGCTTCCCTGCAGGCCGCTCAGGTGACGGGCGATTGCCGCATCGAGGGTTCGCGAGCGCGACTCGATATCGCGTGCCGCAACATCGAGCCGCCGTTGCCCGGCATGCGCGAGCCGTTCGTTCATTTTCGGCAACCACTCCGTTGCCTTGAGCCACCCTGAGAGCACGCGTTCGACGGCGAGACTGGGAGTATTCGCCCGCTCGTCCGCAGCGAAATCGGCGAGGTGGATATCCGCGCTGTGCCCAATCGCCGTAAGTAACGGAGTATGCGCGGCAACGATCGCGCGCACGACCTCCTCGCGATTGAACGTGAACAAATCTTCGTACGACCCGCCGCCGCGCCCCAGCACGATGAGATCGGCGCCACTGCCGTCGGCGCGGTTAATGGCAGCGGCAATATCGAGCTCGGCGCCGATCCCTTGAACGCGCGTGTCGAAGAATTTCAAGCGCACGAACGGCGCCTTTTTTTCGATCTCGCGCATGAAATCGTCGATCCCTTTACCTTCACGTGTCGAAACGACGGCAATCACGCGCGGGAAGCGCGGCAGCGGACGTTTGCGGTCGTCGTTAAAGAGCCCCTCGCGTTGTAGACGCTCCTTCAAGGCTTGAAACTCGATGAACAGTTGCCCCAACCCGGTCGCTGCAATCTCTCGAACCGTTAACGAGTAACGGCTGCGCGGACCGTAGTTGATAATCTCTCCGCGCGCCACCACTGCGAGCCCATCGGCGAGTTCTACACCCGGCGGCAACCGATCGAGGCGTAAAAAACATGAGAGCACCGCCCCCCCTTGCGCACCCTGATCTTTGAGATCGAAATAGATCGCGCTTGCCGATGGCCGGTACCCGGTGATCTCGCCGCTGACGGCGATATCGCGAAACCGCGGCACCTTCGCAAAGAGATCGCTCATCCGTTGCGAGAATTCCGCGACGGTCATCGGCGCACGGAGTGCCTCCGCCTCGCTCACGGCGTTGCGCTTGCCTCCGGCGTCGGCCCTCGTGCGGCGTTCGGGCTCGCTGCCGGTTCGGGCACGCTCGCGGGTACGCTGGAAGGAAGCGGCGTCGAGCCGAGCGGGGTGTAATTCGTTCCGTCGCCGGCAGTATTCGGCGGCGGCGTCGCATCCGGGTTGGGGCTCGCAGAAGCGCTCGCCGTGGGAAGCGCTTTCGCGCGCCCGCAATCCGCTCGCTGTTGATTGCCGGCTAAGAAATAGTCGACCCCGCCATTGCAGGTCGGCTCGCGAACGACGCCCGCCGGGACGACGAAGGGATGCGGCGGAGTTTTCGCGAGTGCGGCGCGCATGAAGCGTGCCCATATCCGCGCGGGAACGTTACCTCCATACGATTCGATCATCCGCGAGTCGTTATCGTTGCCCATCCACACGGCGGTCACCAGATCGGGAGTATAACCGACGAACCAGGCATCGCGAAAATCCGATGTCGTCCCCGTCTTCCCCGCAGCGGGTCGCCCGATATTGGCGTTTACGCCCGTGCCGTAGGCGATGGTATCTTCGAGCATCGAGGTCATCAGGAAGGCCGTCGCCGGCGAAACGACGCGACGCTCGCGCGGCGTCCGATCGTCGAGGACGACATTGCCGTACGCATCGCGAACCATCAAGATCGATCGCGGCGTAATGTGTAGCCCTTGATTCGCTAACGTTTGAAATCCGCTCGCTTGATCGAGCACGCTCACCGAAGAGGTTCCGAGCGCCAACGAGAGATTCGGCTCCAAAGGCGCGCGCACGCCCATCGCGTGGGCGTAGGCGATGAACTTATCGAGCCCAATGCGATCGGCGAGTTTCACCGCCACGACATTGCGCGAAAGCGCAAGAGCGCGCCGGAGCGTGATCGGTCCCATAAAGCGATTGTCGTCGTCGTGAGGCGACCAGGTCTTGCCGTCATACATGGGATAGGTTACCGGCGTATCGTCCATAATCGTCGATGGCGAGAGGCCGCTATTCATCGCTGCGGTATAAAGATAGATTTTAAAGGACGAGCCAGGCTGCCGAAGCGCTTGCCAGGCGCGATTGAACTGATCGTCGGCGGAGAATTTTTTCCCGCCGATCATCGCAACGATCTCGCCGGTGGAGGGGCGGATGGCAACGAGCGCCGCTTGGTGCGCGCCGATTCCCTCGGCCTTCGCCGCGCGCAGCCCCCAGTCGATCGCCGATTGTGCGGCGCTCTCCATGCGCGGGTCGAGGCTCGTGTAGACTTGCAAACCACCCTCGCGAACGGCACGATTTCCGAAAAGGCGTCGCAACCGCGCGATGACATAGGTGGTGAACCACGGCGCCCGATAGCCAAGCGGCCCTTCGCTACGCTCTTTCACGAGATGGAGCGGGGCTGCGAAAGCAGCGCGCGCTTGCGCCCGCGTAATATATCCGCTTGCGACCATGCGGCCGAGCACGTGTCGTTGACGTTCGCGTGCGAGCTTGAGATCGACAAACGGCGAGTAATCGGATGGTGCGGCGACGACGCCGGCGATGATCGCTGCCTGTCCGAGTGTCAGTTCCGAGACGCTGTGCCCGAAGTAGGTTCGCGCCGCGGCATCGACTCCGTACGCCCCCGACCCGAGGTAGATCAAGTTGAGATAACGTTCGAGAATTTGATCTTTCGTATAGTAATGCTCGATCTTCAACGCCAACAAGGCTTCTTCAACCTTCCGCGTTATCGTGATGCGGTCGTTGAGAAAGAGGCCGCGTGCCAATTGCTGTGTGATCGTCGACGCGCCTTCGAGCGGCTGATGCAACGCATCGGCGATGGCGGCACGAATGATGCCAACGATATCGATACCGGGGTTCGTATAAAACGTATGGTCTTCGTTGGCGATAAAGGCGTCTCGAACCAGCGGGGGGATTTTTGATAAGGGAACGTAGACGCGGTTCTGCTTGTACACGCTACCGAGTACGCTACCATCGGCGGCAAAGATTCGCGTAGCGCCCTCGGGCTGATAATCGGAAAGTTCGCGCACGTCGGGAAGGTTCCGCGAGATCACCAACACCATGCCCGCAAACGTTCCCACCCCGAAAATTGCGAGAAAGAGTACGATCAGGCCGATGCTCCGCCATCGCAGCGGGCGGCGGGCTTTACGCCTCGGCGCTCGACGCATCGCCAAGAATGCCGGAAAGAACGCCGTTGACGAAGCGCGCGGCCTCCGGAGTGGAGTAACGCTTTGCCAGCTCGACGGCCTCGTTGATGATTACGGCGCGCGGCGGCGCCTCATGTTGTGCGGCCTCGCAGACCGCCAGACGAAGGATCGTTCGGTCGACGATCGCGAGACGGTCGATCGTCCAGCCCTGCAACGCCGGCCCGATGCGCTCGTCGGCTACATTCGCACCGGCGAGCGTACCGAGTACGAGCTCGCGCACGAACGAACGGTCGTCGCTCGCCCCGCCGCTACCGAGAATTTCCTCGATTGCCTCGGCCGGCTCGCGGCCTCCGACCTCGATTGCATAGAGCGCCTGCAAAGCACGCTCTCGCAGCATCCGCCGTGAGGGCATAGTTTATCCGACGCGCTGCGCAAGCAGGCGAGGAAGAAAGCCGATATCGTAAATTCCGTTACGAAAGCCTTCAGTCCCGAGAATTTCTAAACACATCTCCGTCGTCGTCGCGACGCCATCGACAAAAGTTTCGCGGAGCGCTCGCTCCATGCGAGCGATTGCCTGGTCGCGCGTATTGGCAAAGGCGATAACTTTTGCCAACATCGAATCGTAGTACGGCGGAACGCTCGCGCCGGAAAAAATATGCGTATCGATACGTATGCCGGGCCCACCGGGAAAGAGGACGGTACCCAGTTTTCCCGCCTGCGGCGCAAAATTATTTCGCGCGTCTTCGGCGTTTATCCGACATTCGATGGCGTGCCCGCGCGGTTCGAGATCGGCTTGCGTGTAGCCGAGATGCTCCCCCGAAGCAATTCGAATTTGCTCCTTCACCAGATCGATTCCATAGACCATCTCGGTCACCGGATGCTCGACCTGAATGCGCGTGTTCATTTCCATAAAAAACACGTCGTCGCCGCTGGAGAGAAACTCCAGCGTTCCGGCATTGCTGTAGCCGACGTGGCGGCATGCGAGCACGGCCATTTCGTGCAACCGCGTACGGGCGCGCTCGGTGAGATTGGGCGCACCGGCTTCTTCGATCAGCTTTTGGTGCGAGGGTTTTTGAATCGAACAGTCGCGCTCGCCAAGGTGAACGACCTCGCCGTGTTCGTCGGCGAGGACCTGCACTTCGATATGGCGAGGGTCGCGAATAAGCTTCTCCATATAGACGCGGCCGTCTTTGAACGACGCCTCGGCCTCCGCGGTCGCACCGAGAAATGCGCGCTCTAAATCCTCCGGGCGCTCGACGACCCGCATCCCTTTGCCCCCGCCGCCCGCGGTGGCCTTGAGGAGAACCGGGTAGCCGATCTTATCGGCGGCTTCGCGAGCCAGTTCGACCGAGGCAAGAATATCGGTTCCCGGCGTCGTCGCAACGCCCGCCTCGGCCATCACGCGTTTCGCCGTCGCCTTATCGCCCATTGCGGTGATGATCTCGGGGCGAGGGCCGATAAACTTTAAACCGTGATCGGCACAGATCTCCGCGAAACGCGCATTTTCGGCGAGAAAACCATAGCCGGGATGGATCGCATCGCAGCCCGATACCAATGCCGCCGAGATAATATTCGGGACGTTGAGATAGGAGCGCGGTACCGGGCCGGGGCCGACACAGAACGCCTCGTCGGCGACGCGCACGTGCGTCGATTCGCGATCTGCCTCGGAAAAAATCGCGACGCTACCGATGCCGAGCTCTCGACAAGCACGTACGATCCGTAGGGCGATCTCGCCGCGGTTCGCAACGAGGACTTTCCGCACCATCGCCGCTACCCGCGCTCGATCTCGAAGAGCGCCCGACCGTAGTCGACCGCAGCGCCGTCCTGACAGAGGATAGCTCGGAGCCTGCCCGACGAACGCGCCCGCACCGAGGTGCGGATTCCCAACGCCTCGATCGCCGCGAGTTCTCGCTCCTCGGGAACCTCCTCGCCGAGCGTCGGCACATGACGCCCAAAGCGAACGATGCCGACGACGTCGGCTCGCAGAATGTCGACGGGGAGCTCGACCGCGGGCTCGGGGGAGAGCGCCGCCTCCGGGCTGCGGGGCAGCGCGGCCGGTGCGGAGCGCGCGAATTCAAACTCCTCGTCCTCGCGCTCGATTCGCAGGCGTAAGAGCGGCGTGCCGACGAAAAATTCGGCCAGACGCTGCGCGCGGGCCGACGGTTCTTCCTCTGGGGAGTACTCGGAGGTCATCGCGCCGCCTTTTCGGGGAGCTACCCCGATCACCCCTCCGCCGGGAGTTCCCCACACGGTAGCCGAACCTAAAACTCGTGCTCTCGTACTTTCTCTACGCTCGGGGAGCAGAGGTCGGGGATATTCCGTCCCTCCTCCACACCGCGGGTTTTGAAACCTATGAGGTCGAGTTCGACCGACTACGCGACGAAGGGGGGCTCGCTGCGTTCGGTGAGCCCGGCCCGACGATCCTCGTCGGCAATCCACGCGACCCCGACCTCGCCGCGCTCGCCGACGATCCGCACGTCGTCGCCGTCCTCACCCCACCGATCGAGCGCATCTCGCTCGTCGCCGCCACCCGGGCGGCGACCCAACTCGCCGCCGAGCGCACGCAGACGACGACGCTTCTCAACGTCAGCCGCTCGCTCTCATCGGAACGAGATCTTCCGACCCTCGAACGCTCGATCGTGCATAACGCGCGCGAACTCACCGGCGCCGATGCCGGCAGCCTTTACCTCATCGAAGAGATAGACGGCGTCAAACACCTTCGCTTCGTCGTCGCGCAGACGGGCCCGACCGACGAGGGCACGCTGTTCAACCGCGAGTTGCCGCTCAACACGAATTCGATCGCCGGGTACGTCGCGGTGACGGGCGAGAGCATCACCATCGATGACGCCTACCAACTCGAGTCCGACCGGCCCTATTCGTTCAACCGCAGTTTCGACGAGAGCAACAACTATCGTTCCAAATCGATGATTGCGGTTCCCATGCGTAATTTGCGCGGAATCGTCATCGGCGCGATTCAATTAATCAATCGCAAGCCCGCATTTGAGATCGTCCTCGATACGCCGACCCATACCGAATCGATCGTCCGGCCCTTCGATCACCACGACCGGAGCGTTCTCGAAGCGCTCGCATCGCAAGCCGCCATCGCCATCGAGAACGCGCGACTCGTCGAGTCGATCCAGAACCTCTTCGAGCGATTCGTTCGAGCTTCGGTAAAAGCAATCGAGGTGCGCGACCGTTCGACACAGGGCCACTCCGAGCGCGTCGCCGCTCTGACCGTGGCACAAGCCGAGGCCGTCAATCACGTTCATGCCGGGCCGCTCGCCGATCTCTATTTCACCAGCGACCAGTTACGCGAAGTGCGCTACGCATCACTTCTTCACGACTTCGGAAAAGTCGCCGTTCCGGAATATATTTTTGGGAAATCAAAAAAACTTCCCGACGGACGCCTCGATACCGTTCGCTTACGCTTCCTCCTCGCTATCGAACAATGCGGCGACGACGCGATGCGTGAAGAACTGCGCGAATTACTGGACAAAATTCAAGCCGCCAACGAACCAAACGTCGTCGCCGCAGATGCAGACGACGCGATCGGGCGGGCGATGCGCCATGCCTATCACGATAGCGGCGAGCAACGCCCGCTTCTCGATGACGTCGAACTTGCCTATCTGCGAATTCCGCGCGGCTCGCTCTCCGATTCCGAACGCGATCGCATGCAGGAACACGTTACGCAATCCTATCTTTTTCTTCGCGAGATTCCGTGGGGCGAGACGCCGTGGTATAACGTTGCCGAGTATGCCTACGGACATCACGAGCATCTTGACGGCACCGGATATCCGCGAAAACTTTCCGGCGACGCGATCTCTCCGCAAGTGCGCATGATGACGATTAGCGACGTGTACGACGCACTAACGGCAAAAGATCGCCCATATAAAAAGGCAATGTCGGTCGACCGCTCGCTCGATATTCTTA
>DAHUYY010000350.1 GCA_027306845.1 Vulcanimicrobiota bacterium
TGCTCATCATCTTCAAGATGCCGGGCGCCAACGTCATCTCCACGGTGGACAGCGTGTTGCGCGAGATGCCTCGGCTTCAGGCCGAGATTCCGCCCACCATCAAGATCGATGTAGTCGCCGACCGAACGACAAGTATCCGTGACAGCGTGCGCGATGTGGAGATTTCTCTCTTCATCAGCGTTGTTCTTGTGGTTCTGGTTGTCTTCCTGTTTCTGCGCGAAGTCTGGGCCACCATTATTCCGTCGGTCGCCGTGCCGCTTTCTCTGGTGGGCACCTTTGGCGTGATGTATCTGCTCGGCTACAGCATCGACAACCTCTCGCTGATGGCGCTTACTATCTCTACCGGCTTTGTGGTCGATGACGCGATCGTCGTCATCGAAAACATTACGCGCTACATCGAGGAAGGCATGCAGCCGTTCGAGGCGGCCATGAAGGGTTCGCGCGAGATCGGCTTCACGGTCCTGTCGATGAGCACGTCACTCATCGCAGTCTTCATTCCCATCCTTCTGATGGGCGGCATCGTCGGCAAGCTCTTCCGCGAGTTCGCTGTCACGCTTTCGGTGGCCATCGCTGTTTCACTGCTGGTGTCGCTCACCACCACGCCGATGCTTTGCGCCAGGTTCCTCAAGTCACGGGATGAGTCGCGTCACGGCCGCATCTACCGGCTAAGCGAGCGGGGCTTCCAGTGGTTGCATCACGAATACGACACCGGCCT
>DAHUYY010000351.1 GCA_027306845.1 Vulcanimicrobiota bacterium
GGGCGCGCCGAGCTGGTGGGCAACGGCTTTCTGCGCGAGCTCGGCTGGCGGGAGTTCGCGCGCTACACGCTGCATCACTTCCCGAGCCTGCCGCGGCGTCCGCTGCGCCAGGAGTTCGAGGCGTTCGGTTGGCGGGAGGATGCCGCTGGGTTCGAGGCCTGGTGCCGAGGGCGCACGGGCTATCCCATCGTCGATGCCGGCATGCGTCAGCTGTGGCACACCGGCTGGATGCACAACCGCGTGCGGATGATTGTCGGCTCCTTCCTGGTGAAGGACCTGCTCGTGCCATGGCAGCGGGGTGAGACGTGGTTCTGGGACACGCTCGTCGATGCGGACCGCGCGAGCAACGCGCTCAACTGGCAGTGGGTCAGCGGATGCGGCGTCGACGCGGCGCCGTATTTCCGCATCTTCAATCCCGTTGCGCAGAGCGAGCGCTTCGACCCCGAGGGCGAGTACCTGCGCCGCTGGCTGCCTGAGCTGGCTGCGTTGCGGACCCCCGCGATCCATGCGCCGTGGAACGCCCGGCCGCTCGAGCTGGCCGAGGCGGGCGTGCGGCTCGGAGAGACCTACCCGCGGCCCATCGTCGAGCATGACGAGGCCCGCAAACGCGCGCTCGCACGGTTCGAGGCGCTCCGTCAACGCAGCTGACCGGGTGCAGGCGGAGAAGATGCGGCGCAGCGAGGCGAAGTGCGTGAGGTCACAGGGGCGCTTCTCG
>DAHUYY010000352.1 GCA_027306845.1 Vulcanimicrobiota bacterium
GGTGGCCCTGAGCCGGGGCCGGCGGGCAGGTACTTCTTGCACTTCGCCTGCGCCGCCTCGAACGCGGGCGACGAGGGGTTGGCTCCGGCGCCCTTGTGGAAGAAAAAGCCGCCGCCGCCGGATGGGTCGGGGAAGTTGGGGACGCCGCCCGAGCGCATGCACTTTGCGTACGCGAGTCCAGCCGCTTCCAGTGAGCCGGAGCCGCCCGCGCCCTGGCTGGTCGCGGCCCCCGACCCTGAGGCGCTCGCGCCGCCGGACGTGTTTGCGAGATGTGCGACGCCCGCGTTCGGGGAAGACCCGCCGCCGCCGCAGCCGGCGAGCAGCAGGGCCGCGCCCGCGAGCATCGCGAGGCTCACGCCCGTCCCGGTCATGCCCCGGCCTTCGCGAGTTCTCGCCACGGCGAACATCATGCGGGAGCGGACCTGAGAATTGGCTGAGAAGAGGGGAGGAAGTTCCTAAATGGCGTCGGAAGCCGTGTGATCGGGAGGCTCGGACGCGGCCAGCTCGTCAGGAGTCATCTCGAGCGCCGGCAGCTCGAGCGTCAGCCGTGCTCCGCCGTCAGGGTCGTTGGCGGCGTACACGGCGCCGCCGTGGGTCTCGGCGAACTGGCGCACGATCGCAAGGCCGAGCCCGGAGCCTGCCCGCGCGCGCGCGTCGGGCGCGCGGTAGAAGCGGTCGAACACGCGAGGAAGGTCTTCTGCGCAGATGCCAGGA
>DAHUYY010000353.1 GCA_027306845.1 Vulcanimicrobiota bacterium
CGTGACGCGGTTGCGCACCTCATAGGCGAAGCCGTCGGCGGCGATCACCGGAATGCCGCCGCGCAGCCACAGCGGCCCGCCGCATTCATCCGCCGGATCGTCGACCACGCCGATCGAGACCGGCAGCTGCGGCTCGATCGCCGCTTTAGTCGCCTTGTCCCAGGCGACCAGCCGGCCGGCCGGGCACTGCGCGACCTGGCGCAGGAACAGCGCCCGGGTCTGCGGGCTGTCGGTGTGCCGCACCTGGTGAGCCGCATCGCCGGCCCGTCGAACGCCCGCGCCTGCTTCAGATAAGGCTCGCGGCTCGCGGTCTCGCGGCCGTCGAAGCGGGCGCGCTCGTGGCTGCCGTCACAGAACGGCTTGCTCTTGGAATGGCCGCAGCGGCAGAGCGCGTATTCCGCCTCGGCCGCGAATGTCTTGCCGGCGATCCAGGTCTCCGAGCCGCCGTCGGCATCGGTGCCGATGGTCTGCTTTTGCAGCGGCACGCTGCCGGTGACGATGTAGGGACCGTTCTCGGTCACCGTCACGCGCACGTCGGATTTTGCGATGGTCATGACCGCTCCTCCCTGTCGCCGCTAGTCGCCTCGATTTCCGACATATCCGTCGCGTGTCTGCGGCAGCTTGCGGCCCAAGAGCCGTGACGCCACCACCGTGCGCAAGATCTGCGCCGTGCCGCCGCCG
>DAHUYY010000354.1 GCA_027306845.1 Vulcanimicrobiota bacterium
GAAGCCGCACTCGTACGGCGAGAGCTTCTCGCGATCGGAGGGGTTGCGCGACATGAAGCGCCCGATCACCGAGCCCAGAGTCATCATCGCAAGCGCCAGGGCGGTCGCGATGACGAGAAAGATCAGAATCGGCAGATAGTTGGTCAGCATTCTTCCATCCCGCAGCCGGGGGACAGACCGACCCGCGGCCTGCCTCCCGCTGGAAGCCGCCTATTGTAGCAGCGCTCGAGACGTTTTGGTGCCGACGGGGAGATTCGAACTCCCACACCTTGCGGCGCTAGCCCCTCAAGCTAGTGTGTCTACCAATTCCACCACGTCGGCTTTAATCAAGCGCTCATCGAGTTCTAATCAAGCGTTAATCCAGTTTTAATCCAGTCTAAGAATCAATCATGCGCCGCACTGCCGTGCGCGCGCGGCACGCCTATTTCGGTGTCCCGCCACTGCCCGCCGGGCTGCTCGACGGTGCGGACGGCGCGGACGGCGCGGACGGCGCAGCCGCCGAACCCGCCGCGGCACTCGATGCGCCCGCCGCCTCCGCGCCCGTGCCGCTCACCGGTGCCGCTGTGCCGCTCGCCGGTGCCGCCGTGCCGCTCGCCGGTGCCGCCGTGCCGATCGCCGCGCTG
>DAHUYY010000355.1 GCA_027306845.1 Vulcanimicrobiota bacterium
TCTCCGTTCGGCGTTGAGGTGCGCCTCTCCGGACTCGAGGGCGGAGCCTCGTCCGGCGCCCTCTCGCAATTTCGTAGCCAGCCTCGACCCCGACCGAAGGCCCCATCCGACATCATTTTTGTTGTCACGTGACCATATTTTTGGTACGCTTCGCTCGTGGAAAACCCTGGGCTTCGTCTTTTTGGATCCTCGGCGCGGACGCGCATTCTCCTGGCCGTGGCGCTCCTCGAGCAGACTTATCCCCGCGAGGTAGCGCGGATATCCAGCGTTCCCCTTGCGAGCGCGCAGCGTATCCTCCGCGACCTCGAGCGCCTGGGCGTTCTTGCATCGCGTCTGAGAGGCACGCAGCGCGAGATACGTTTGAATCCATCGTACTTTGCGGCGAGCGAACTTCGCGCGCTGCTGTTGCATCTCTCGCTCGCAGACGCTCCACTCGTGCAGGCGATTGAATCGACACGGCGGCGGCCTCGACGTGCGGGGAAAGAGCTATAGCACGTGGAGATCACACGCCAGTCAACGCTCGTAGATGTTTGTTTTGTGGTCTGCACGGCGTTGCGGCGAGCGGGAGCAATCGCAGTGCTTACCGGCGGCAGCGCAGCTGTGTATTACGCACCG
>DAHUYY010000356.1 GCA_027306845.1 Vulcanimicrobiota bacterium
ATATCCGGCGACTGGCTCTGAATCATGTTCAGGATGCCGCAGGTCTTCGAGTCATACCCCATCAACGCATCGTTGTAGCCGATCTCGGCGATCACTTCCCGGGCCAGCTTCGGCACATCCACGTACGTATTGGTCGTGATCTCGCCCGACACCACGCAGATGCCGGTCGTAACCAGAACCTCGCACGCCACCCGTCCCGTCGCATCGTCCTTGAGAACCGCGTCGAGCACGGCGTCCGATATCTGGTCCGCCATCTTGTCGGGGTGACCCTCGGTCACCGATTCCGACGTGAAAATATGCCGCTGACTGTCTGCCACGAGTTTAATTGCCTCCTGCCTAGCGCCAGTGCGCCAGGCGCATGGTGCGGGGGAATACCACCTGACCTGCGCGGGCCCAACCTGGGAATCGCTCTGGATCTTAACTTGGTCTTCCTAGCGGGAAACCTCTCATAAGTTTATCGAAGCCAACAGATTGGGTCAAACAACGTGGGGTGGATGGTGGCTCAGACCGGGCGAACTGCAATTTCCGCCTCTGGGCGGCAAAACTGGTCTTCTTTGCCTAGGAAGGCCCCAGGTTGGTCA
>DAHUYY010000357.1 GCA_027306845.1 Vulcanimicrobiota bacterium
TCGTGCTCGGCATGGGCTTCATCCAGCACAACAACTGGCATCCGTTCATTCCGGCGCCGACCGGACGTCCAGACCAGTACGGCTGGGGCGGTGTGTTTACCGCATCAGGGGTCATCTTCTTCGCGTACATCGGGTTCGATGCGATCTCGACGACGGCCCAGGAAGCGAAGAATCCTCAGCGCGACATGCCGATCGGCATTCTCTCCAGCCTGGTCGTCTGCACGTTGCTGTACGTGGCGGTCTCGGCCGTGCTGACCGGAATGGTGCACTACACCAAGCTCAACGTCGCCGCGCCGATCGCACTGGCGCTCGACACGTACCCCCAGCTGCGGTGGTTCAGCGTGCCGGTCGACATCGGCGCCATCCTCGGCATGACCTCGGTGATGCTGGTGATGACGATCGCGCAGGCACGAATCTTCTACTCCATGGCGCAGGATGGGTTGCTGCCGCCGGTGTTCGGGCGGATTCATGCCAAGTTCCGCACGCCCTCGGTCGGCACCGTCGTGACCGGCGTGGCGGCCGCAGTGATCGGTGGGCTGTTCCCGGTGGATCTGCTCGGCGAGCTC
>DAHUYY010000358.1 GCA_027306845.1 Vulcanimicrobiota bacterium
CACCGCACTTTACGGCGCTGTGAAAGCGCACAGAAGAGCGATGAAATGAAAAACTACCACGTTTATATGCTTGCGTGCGCGGACGATACGATCTATATAGGGGTCACTGGAAATATCGAGCGACGGCTCGCCGAACATACGATGGGCGTCGACCCGGCTTGCTATACGTTCCAGCGGCGTCCGTTATCTCTGCTATGGAGTACGACGTATTATAACGTTGTTGAAGCAATCGAGTGCGAGAAAAAATTGAAGCGATGGTCGCACGGCAAGAAAATGGCGCTCGCTTCAGGAAATTGGGACGAAATAAATCGGCTCGGACGAAAAAAGTGGAAGATGTAGTAGCTGCCGCGTGTCATCCCGAGTAGCTGCCGCGTGTATCTCTGTCATCCCGAGTAGCTGCCGAAGGCAGCGTATCGAGGGAGACGCAATAGGCGCGAATGCTTCCCTCGATACGGCCCCTTCGGGGCCTACTCGGGATGACAGTGGCGCACGGCTACTCGGCGTGACAACGCAGCGGCGCCTCGATACGCTGCCTTCGGCAGCTACTCGGTGTGACAGCCC
>DAHUYY010000359.1 GCA_027306845.1 Vulcanimicrobiota bacterium
GGATGGTGGCCTCGCTGATCCAGAGCATGCCCCGCTCGTGGGCCAGCGACCCGCCGGCGATCGACCAACCGTGGTTGAGCTCGCCCACGAGGTTGTCGGCCGGAACCACCACGTCGGTGAAGAAGACCTCGTTGAAGTCGGCCACGTCCTTGTCGGTGAGCTCGGGCAGCGGCCTGGTCTCGATGCCGGGCGTCTTCATGTCGATGATGAGCACGCTGATCCCTGCGTGCTTGGGCGCGTCGGGATCGGTACGCACGAAGCAGAAGCAGTAGTCGGAGTCGTGGGCCCCCGACGTCCAAACCTTCTGCCCGTTCACGACGAAGTGGTCGCCGTGACGCTCGGCCCGCGTGCGCAGGCCGGCCAGGTCGCTGCCGGCGTTGGGCTCGCTCATGCCGAGGCACCAGCTGACCTCGGCCCGGAGCGTGGGGAGGGCGTAGCGCTGCTTCTGCTCCTCGGTGCCGAAGTCGAGGATGGACGGTGTGATGATCGAGAGCCCCTGGGGGTTGCACGAGCGGGGTACACCCAGGCGGGCCCGCTCCTCGAAGTAGACCAGCTGCTGCA
>DAHUYY010000035.1 GCA_027306845.1 Vulcanimicrobiota bacterium
AAGCGAGTCTCTCACCTGGCTGTGCCAGGTGTCTGGCACAATAAAAAGACGGGAAGCGTGCGCTTCCCGTCTCTCTCTTTCGGAGGGCTCCGAGCTTATAGCTCTTCGATGCTGATCCCGTTGCGCTGGTCGTACTGGGTACGCGGTTTCGCAACGTGAACCGATTCGTGCTCCGCATATTCGCCTTCGTAATGCACGGTCGGCGGTGCGTTGTTGCGCTCGTACGCCGATGCGAGCCGGCTCGTCTCGCCGCCGCCGACCGCCATCGCTTCGATGAGGGCCGCTTCGTCGGCGGTCATGGCGTAGCTCGAATCGAACTGCGGGTGCAGCGAGCGCCCGTCGGCATCGATCTCCTCGCCCTGCGGTTGGATGCTGAGATTGCGATAGCGCGACATACCCGTTCCCGCGGGAATGAGCTTGCCGATAATCACGTTCTCTTTGAGCCCGAGCAACGGATCGTATTTTCCGCGAATCGCCGCGTCGGTGAGGACGCGGGTCGTCTCTTGGAACGATGCCGCCGAGAGGAACGAATCGGTCGCCAACGAGGCCTTGGTAACGCCGAGCAAGACCGGAAGCGCCTCGGCAACTTCTTTTTTCTCGCTCCGCGCCTTCTCGTTCGCATCGTTGAAGACCGACGATTCGACCGTCTGTCCGGGAAGCAAGTGCGTCGCACCGCCATCGGTGATCTTCACCTTGCGGAGCATCGAACGCACGATCACTTCGATGTGTTTGTCGTTGATATCGACGCCCTGCGAACGGTAGACCTTCTGCACTTCTTGCACCAGGTAATCCTGAAGCGCGGTCTCGCCCTTGTATTTCAGAATCGTATGCGGATTGAGCGAACCTTCGGTGAGTCGGTCGCCCGGCTCGACGAGTTGTCCATCGGTCACTGCGAGATGCGTTCCTTGCGGAATCTCGTAGACCGGGGGCTGGTTCTTCTCGTCGTAGAGCGCCGCTTCGTCGGTGACGATAACGGTACGATGGACCTTGTCTTCACCGAAGGAGACGCGCCCGCCGATCTCGGCGACGATCGCTTCGCCCTTGGGCTTACGCGCTTCGAAAATTTCTTCCACGCGCGGAAGACCGGTAATGATATCCTCGGTTGCCACACCACCGGTATGGAAGGTACGCAGCGTTAACTGCGTGCCCGGTTCGCCGATCGACTGCGCGGCGATGATTCCGACCGCAGTGCCGATATCGACGTGTTTGCCGGTTGCAAGATCGCGGCCGTAACAGGCCGAGCAGACGCCGTATTTCGACTTACAGGTAAGCACCGAACGGATTTTTACCGTCGGGATACCGGCATCGACGATCTCTTTTGCCTTATCTTCGTCGATCTCTTCACCGCGTTTGACCAGCGTCTCTTTACCTTGAACGACATCTTCGGCACAGCGACGCCCGATGATGCGGTCGGTGATCGGTTCGATGATCTCGCGGCCGACGCGAATGTCGTACACGAGGATGCCGTCGGCCGTGCCGCAATCGTCTTCGCGAACGATAACGTCTTGCGCGACGTCGACCAAACGGCGGGTAAGATACCCGGAGTCGGCGGTACGGAGCGCGGTGTCGGCGAGCCCCTTACGGGCACCGTGCGTCGAGATGAAGTACTCGAACATCGTCAAGCCTTCTTTCAACGAAGCCTTGACCGGAATTTCGAGAATTTCACCGCTGGGATCGGACATCAAACCGCGCATACCGCCGAGCTGTTTCACCTGCGCGATCGAACCGCGAGCGCCCGAGGTCGCCATCATGAAGACCGGGTTGAGCGGTTCTTGCGCCTTCTGCATCGCCTGCGTCACCTCTTCGGAGGCCTTCGACCAGATCTCGATCGTCTTATTGTACTGTTCGGACTGACGGATGAAACCTTGTTCGTAGAAACGATGCAGCTCGTCGACTTCGGCTTGCGCCTTCTCGATAATTGCATGTTTGGCTTGCGGAACGACGATATCGCTGACCGACACCGAGGTGCCCGAGCGCGTGGCGTAACGGAAGCCCAACTCCTTGACCGCATCGAGGAACATCGCCGTTTCGGCGTTGCCGTAGTTACGGTAGCAGAGCGTGATGAGTTTCTTGAGCGCGCCCTTATCGATAATTTGATTGACGAACGCGTGGTTCCAGTGTTTGGGGAACGAGCTATTGAAGATCACGCGGCCGGCGGTGGTTTTAACTAACTCGCCGTTGAAGCGCACGTAGATCCACTCTTGGAGCTTCACTGCGTGGCTTTCATAGGCCAGCATCACTTCGTTGAAGCTCGAGAAGGTCGGCAACGAGCCCGGTGCATCGGCAGAGGGCGCATTCTTTTTCGCCGGGCGGTCGGAGATATCGAAATTCTCGGTAATCTCGCCGCGCGCCGGGCCCTTGTATTCGTCGCGTTGGAACGTGATGTAATAGAGCCCCAACACCATGTCTTGCGTCGGAATCGAAACCGCGTTGCCGTATGCCGGCAGCAAGGTGTTATTCGACGAGAGCATGAGAATTCGCGCCTCGGCCTGCGCACCGGCGGAGAGCGGCAAATGGACGGCCATCTGGTCGCCGTCGAAATCGGCGTTGTACGGCGTACAGACCAGCGGGTGAAGATGAATCGCCTTACCTTCTACCAAGACCGGTTCGAAGGCCTGAATGCCGAGGCGATGGAGCGTCGGTGCGCGGTTGAGCAGCACCGGATGCTCCTTGATGATCTCTTCGAGGACATCCCAAACTTCGGGCTTCACGCGTTCGACCATGCGCTTCGCGCTCTTGATATTGTGCGCTAATTGACGGTCGACCAGCTTCTTCATCACGAACGGCTTGAAGAGCTCGAGTGCCATCTCTTTGGGGAGGCCGCACTGATGCAACTTCAGGGTCGGGCCGACGACGATAACCGAACGGCCGGAGTAATCGACGCGTTTGCCCAGGAGGTTCTGACGGAATCGTCCCTGTTTGCCTTTTAAAATATCGGAGAGCGATTTTAGCGGGCGATTGTTGGGGCCGGTCACGGGGCGACCGCGACGGCCGTTGTCGATAAGCGCATCGACTGCTTCTTGCAGCATACGCTTTTCGTTTTTAATGATGATCTCCGGCGCGTTGAGATCGAGCAACCGTTTGAGACGGTTATTGCGATTGATCACGCGGCGATAGAGATCGTTGAGATCCGAGGTGGCAAAACGACCGCCGTCGAGCTGCACCATCGGGCGCAGTTCGGGCGCGATCACCGGCACCGCTTCGAGCACCATCCACTCCGGTTTATTGCCCGAGGTGATGAGCGCTTCGACGATCTCGAGGCGCTTGATGGTCTTGAGATGCTTCTGGCTAACGGTATCTTTGCCGGCGCGCGTGCGACGCGAGCCATTGGGGCCGCCGTCGAGCTCCGAACGGAGTTCGTCGCGCACTTTCTGTAGATTGAGATCTTTGAGCAGTTCGCGGATCGCCTCGGCGCCCATGCCGGCTTTGAACTGAACGCGGCCGCGATCGTCTTTATGCTTGTCGGAGAGTTCGCGATACTTCTGCTCGGAGAGCACCTCGCGCTTCTGCAGCGGCGTATTGCCGGGATCGATAACGACCCATGCGGCAAAATAGATGACTTTCTCGAGTTGGCGCGGCGACATATCGAGCAAAATGCCGATGCGGCTGGGCACGCCCTTGAGGTACCAAATGTGGCAGACGGGGGTCGCAAGTTCGATGTGCCCCATGCGCTCGCGGCGAACCTTGGCGCGCGTGATTTCGACGCCGCAGCGGTCGCAGATCATTCCCTTGAAGCGGATGCGCTTGTACTTACCGCAGTGGCACTCCCAATCTTTGGTCGGGCCGAAGATTTTTTCGCAGAAGAGACCGTCGCGCTCGGGTTTGAGCGTGCGATAGTTAATCGTCTCGGGTTTCTTCACTTCGCCGAAAGACCAAGCACGAATGTGCTCGGGCGATGCCAAACCGATACGCATCGCGTCGAAGTTGTTTACGTCGATGAGGTTGTTGTTCACGAGGGCTCCCGCTAGTCACCGTGCCGGTACCGCTCGCTTCCGCAGGACACTCACGATCTCGCGCGGTCGCGCGAGGGGGTCCACCGGTGCTTCCGGACTACTCCCGAGGAGGAGCGACCTCATTCGGGGGCACGAACCGCCATTATACTCCGCCCCCGGCACCGGCGCAATGCCCGCCTTTTCCGGTTTCATAGCTGGTTTGATACCGGCTCCTCCGGGGTAGAACCCCGGCATGAAAAAACACCTCACCGTAGCCCTCGCCCTCCTGGCAGTACTCGGCCTAGGAGCCGGGCTTCTCCCTCGACCCGCGCTGGCCAACGGCGCGGCGAGTACGCGGAACATCCTCCTTGGTATTGGGGCCGCCACCTATCTCATCATCCAGCACAACCGCGTCGTGCACCAGCGTGAAGCGGCAGCTGCTGCACAGCAAGCGGCGATCGCCCAGCAGCGCAACGACGCTTGGGCGGCCTATCGTGCCGCCGAACGAAGCGCGCACCAAGAGGCGCTGGCGAACGCCGAGCTCCACAAAGAACTCGCCTTCGAAAAGAGTGTCGTCTCGCAGCAGCAGCGTCAACTCGCAGCCCTTCACGTCGGCGCGAACTTCACCCACGTGGTCGCAACCTCGGGATCGCGCGGGAACCCGCAGGTCGTCGCGAGCGATGGCCTCGGATGGGGGACGCTCTGAGCCCCCGCAGGGCCGCGCTCGCCCTCGCCCTCGCTGCAGTCGCCGCCCTCGCGGGTTGCGCGGCTGCCCCGCAGGGCCAGGCGCAGCGGCTTGCCGCGAGCATAACGCGAGCGATCGTCAACGATAACCCCACGACGGTCGCCCACGATCTCACCGGCGTCGGAAAGATTTCGCGCGCCGAAGTCGGATTGCTCTCCGATAAATTCAACGCCCTCGGTCAGTACCAAGGGCTCAAGCTCTTGGCGTACGACGCAGCAAAAAACGAGTTCGCCTTTCAGGCAAACTTCACGAAAGGAAACGCGCGCGTCGTCGTTCGGTTGGATAATAAAGGACGCCTCAGCGCCTATCGCGTCTTTTAACGCGATGCACGCCGAGGCGTCCGGCTCCGCGAGGAAGAGTTCTTAGAACTCTTCCTCGACGGTGCCCGCATCGGGATAGACGACATCGTCGTCGTCGACGGCGAAGGCGGGAGCATCGTCATCGGCGATCTCATCCTCTTCTTCCTCGAGCTCGTAGCCTTGCGGCCCTTCGAGGTCGTCGTCGACGGCGATCTCTTCATCGGGGGTGAAAATATCGTCGCCTTCGATCTCGGGAGCGCGGGCGGCTGCCGGAGCGGCCGGAATCGGGCCCGCGACAAACGGTTTGCTGTCGTCGAGTTCCTCTTCTTCCTCTTCGGCTTCTTCCTCGGCTTCAATCTCGGGAAGCATTCCCTCCGCCGCCGCAGCTGCAACGGCTTCCGCCGCGGCAACCTGCGTTTGCGAGAGCAGCGGATCTTCGGCACCCATCAGAACTCCGTACGCAACCTCTTCGTTGAGGCCGATATCGTCGTTCCCGAGGCGTAGCTCGCGGGTGTCGATCTCCTCGCGCGACTCCGTCAGCACTTTGACGTCGAGCGCGAGCGACTGCAGTTCCTTGATGAGCACCTTGAACGATTCGGGAACACCGGGTTCCATAACGTTCTCGCCCTTGACGATCGCTTCGTAGGTCTTGACGCGGCCGACGACATCGTCGGATTTCACGGTCAACAACTCTTGCAGCGTGTAGGCGGCACCGTACGCTTCGAGCGCCCAGACCTCCATTTCGCCGAAGCGCTGTCCGCCGAATTGCGCCTTACCGCCGAGCGGTTGTTGCGTGATCATCGAGTACGGGCCCGTCGAACGCGCGTGAATCTTATCGTCGACAAGATGCGCGAGTTTGAGCATGTAGATCATGCCGACGGTGATCGGACGATCGAAACGATCGCCGCTCCGCCCGTCGCGCAACCACGCCTTGCCGTCAGCGGGCAAGCCCGCGTCCTGCAACCAATCCTCGATATCTTCCGCGGTCGCGCCGTCGAAGACCGGCGTCGCGATTTGGAAGCCGAGCATGCGTGCGGCCCACCCGAGATGCGTCTCGAGAATCTGTCCGATGTTCATGCGCGAGGGCACGCCCAGCGGGTTGAGCACGATATCGACCGGCTTACCGTCCTCGAGGTAGGGCATATCCTCCTCGGGCAGCACCTTCGCGATCACGCCCTTGTTGCCGTGACGTCCGGCCATTTTATCGCCTTGCAGAATCTTTCGCTTCTGCGCGACGTAGACGCGAACGAGGTGGTTGACGCCCGGTGAGAGCTCGTCGCCGTTTTCGCGCGAGAACACCTTGACGTCGATAATTTTCCCTTTTTCGCCGTGGGGAACTTTCAGGCTCGTATCGCGAACTTCGCGCGATTTCTCGCCGAAAATTGCACGGAGCAAGCGTTCCTCGGCGGTGAGCTCGGTCTCGCCTTTCGGCGTCACCTTGCCGACGAGAATATCTTCGGGGCGCACTTCGGCGCCGATGCGAATGATGCCGCGCTCGTCGAGATCTTTGAGCGCATCTTCTCCGACGTTGGGAATATCGCGCGTGATCTCTTCGGGCCCGAGCTTGGTATCGCGCGCCTCGCATTCATACTCTTCGATATGAATCGAGGTAAAGCGATCTTCTTTGACCATCCGCTCGCTGATGAGAATGGCGTCTTCGTAGTTGTAGCCTTCCCACGGCATAAACGCGACGAGCACGTTTTGGCCGAGTGCGAGCTCGCCTTCATCTGAAGTCGGGCCGTCGGCGAGCACCTGCCCGGCAACGACCTTCTCCCCCATCGCGACGATCGGGCGCTGGTTGATACACGTTCCGGCGTTGCTACGCACGAACTTCAGTAACTCGTAGGTCTTATCGCCGTCGGCGGTTTCGAGGACGATGCGCGTGGCATCGACTTCAACGACGGTTCCCGCTTCTTCGGCGACGACAAGGCTGCCCGAGTCTTTAGCGGCGCGATACTCCATACCCGTGCCGACGATCGGCGCTTGCGGGCGCAGCAACGGCACGGCCTGTCGCTGCATGTTCGCACCCATCAACGCGCGGTTTGCATCGTCGTGCTCGAGGAACGGAATCAACGCGGTCGCGACCGAGACGATCTGCTTGGGCGAGATATCCATGAGCTCGACGCGCCCCGCCGGCTCTTCGATATCGTCGCCGCGATGGCGGCAGACAACCGTCTTGGCGAGAATCGTTCCGTCTGCAGCCAACGGCGTGTTGGCCTGGCCGATGATGAACTCTTCTTCGACGTCGGCGGTGAAATAGCGAATCTCATCGGTAACGCGACCGTCGCGAACGATGCGATACGGCGTTTCGATGAAACCGAGGCTATTGACGCGTCCGTAGGTCGCGAGCGAACCGATCAGACCGATGTTCGGGCCTTCCGGCGTCTCGATCGGGCAGATGCGGCCGTAATGCGAGGTGTGGACGTCGCGCGCTTCAAAGCCGGCGCGTTCGCGCGAGAGCCCACCCGGCCCAAGCGCGGAGAGGCGGCGCTTGTGCGTAAGTTCCGCGAGCGAGTTGGTCTGGTCCATGAACTGCGAGAGCTGGCTCGAACCAAAGAACTCTTTGATCGCGGCAACGACGGGTCGAATGTTGATGAGCGCCTGCGGCGTCACCGATTCGATCTCTTGCGTCGTCATGCGTTCGCGCACGACGCGTTCGAGGCGCTGCAAGCCGACGCGGAATTGATTCTGCAACAGCTCGCCGACGGTGTTGACGCGGCGGTTTCCTAAGTGATCGACGTCATCGGGTGAGATATCGCGCACCGCGACGCGGCAGAGCCGGCGCACGATGGCAATAAAGTCGGCCCGCGTCAGCCCCGGCGCGCCTTCGGGCCGATAGCTGAACGGTTCGAACTCATCGACTTCAAATTCGCTGCGATCGCCTTCGACGGTGAGAAGCGAAAGGTTGAGCCCCTTCTTCTCGCTCTTGGCACGTATGCGCGAATCTTTCTCCGGGTTGAGAATGCGATAATGGAGTTTCGAGGTGACCTTGAAACGTCCGACTTTCCCGAGTTCGCACTTATTTTCATCGAACAGCAGGGTACGGATCAGTTTTTCGGCGTCTTCGTGCGAGGTGAACGGTTCGCCGTAACGCAGCGCTCCGTAGACCGCCTCGAGTGCGGTTTCGCGATTGACCGTATCGCCGTCTTCGATCAGCGTATTGAGAATGAGGTTATCGGGGCTCGCGTCGGGGAAGAGCCGATCGAAGAGCTCGCGCAGTTCGGCGGCGCGATCGCTGGTCTGCTGCTTCTTCTTTAGGCCGCGCGGCGCGCGCCCGATCGGGCGCGAGGTCCCGTCGTCGACGCGACGTCGCGGATAGGTTCCGGCGAAGAGCTTGAGGATTGCTTCGTCGGAGTTCCAGACGCAGTTGCGGTGATAGAGCGCGCTGAGTTTTGCCGCCGCGGCCGCACGCTTGCTCTTATCGCCGAGCTCCACCACGAGATCGAACGCTTCGCCGCGCGCGATACGGTTGGGGAAAATCGTTGCAAAGACATCGCGCACCTGTCGCTCGTGCTGCGACTGCGGCCGCGGAACTTCGATCGCCTCGCTTGCAGCGGTCGCCTGGCGCCCGATCCCTTTCCAAGGGAACATATCGGCGCACGCACGCAGTACTTTTTCGATAAACGGGCGGGTGAGGCCGTCGTCATCGTAGGCCGACGCGGGCGCGTCGTCGAGCGGGAAATGCTCCGGCGATGAAACCGCGCGAAGGAAGGCGATCATCGAGACCGCGCGGCTCTTGTCGAAGGAGACATTGATCGCGCCGAAACGGTCGCCTTCGTCGCTCGCGCCGGCGAAGAACTTCACCCACGCACCGCGTTTGGGAATGATCTTCGCGGTGTAGCCCTTGCCCTCGGCGGGCTTGGCTTTCTCGACGAGGAAACCCGGCGAGCGCACCAACTGGCTCACGATCACGCGCTCGGCGCCGTTGATCATGAAGGTGCCCTTATCGGTCATGAGCGGGAAATCGCCCATGAAGATCTCTTGGTCGGGAATGCCCTTGATCTCGCCGGATTCAGCGGTGATAAGACGCACGCGAACGCGCAGCGGCGCGCTGTAGGTCATATCGCGCTCGCGGCATTCTTCGATCGAGAACTTCGGTTCGCCGAGCGAATGCTCGCCGAACATCAAGATCAAGTTGCCGGTAAAATCTTTGATCGGCGAGATCGCGGCGAACGCCTCGGCGAGCCCCTCGGTCTTAAACCACTCGAAGCTTGCCTTCTGCAATTCGATAAGGTTCGGGAGTTCGAGGACGTGGGGAATCTTTGAGAAGGAGTGCCGCGAACGTTTCGGCCCCGGATCGACCGGGACTTCGACGGTGAAGGCGCCGGTCGGCATCGGAAAATGCGAGGCCATGGGGGTACTCTTCCCCTCGCCTCCGGAGCGTTTTCCCTTTGCCTTCGTCCCCCCGCTGCTCGTCGTCGTTGCGGATTTCGCTGCCTTCGTCGTCGCCATTCGTTCTCTCTTTGTTACCTTGTCCAGACAGGGGTGGGCACGTGTCCTTCGCGAATCTCGCGCAACATCAAAGCACGAGCTGATCCGGCCGGTCGGATGGGCTCGCGCTCTCTTTGTGGCTTACGCGCCGAAGGGCATAGGCAAATAACGTATCAAAGGTCGCCAAAGGAGTCAAGGCCCCCCAGCGCGACGCCCTAGGTCGAGGCGAGGGTGAGGAAGTTCGCGATCAGGGCCTCCCCGCACTCGCTAAGCACGGATTCGGGGTGAAACTGGAGCCCGAAGCAACGCTTGCCGGTGACGGCGATCCCCTGAACGACCCCGTCGGAGCTGCGCGCGTGAATCTCGATCCCGGCCGGCAGCGAGCCCTCCTCGAGCGCGAGAGAATGGTAGCGCGTCGCCTGAAAGGGGCTCGGCAGTCCGGCGAAGAGCCCGCGCCCCTCGTGACGGATCGCATCGGTCTTTCCGTGCATCGGCCGTGGAGCGTGGATCACCCTCGCCCCCAGCGTCTCGCCGATCGCCTGTTGCCCCAGGCAGATGCCCAGCGTCGGAAGGTCGCGCTCGATCGCAGCGGCGATCAGGCGCGCCAGTAGCGGCGTATCGCTCGGGCGCCCCGGCCCCGGACCGATCGCCATGCCGTCGATCTCGGCGAGTGTTTCGAGGCTGAGGTGCGGGTCGTCGGCATGCATGAAGCGCACGCTCGCTCCCTGCGATGCCAGCAAGTGGACGACGTTATATGAAAACGAATCGTAATTGTCGACGAAGAGCAGGTTCATCGTGCGAACGATTCCTCGTGAATGCTCAACACTTCCCGTGCGATCCGCGTCTTCTGGAAGATCTCGGCGTACTCCGACGCGGGGACGCTATCGGCGACGATTCCGGCCGATGCCTGCCACCAAATGCCTCCGTCGGCCGCGTGAAGACTTCGCAAGGTGATACAGGAATCGAAATCGCCCTCGAAGCTCCAGCGCCCGACGCTCCCGGCGTAGAAGCCGCGCGTTACCGGCTCCCATGCATCGATGAGTTCCATCGCCCGGATCTTCGGCGTTCCGGTCACCGTCCCGGCGGGGAAGCCGGCTGCAAACAGGTCGAGTGCGTCGCACTCATCGCGGAGCTCGCCGACGCAATCGGAGACGATGTGCATGACGTGGCTGTATCGTTCGATTTGGAGCAACTCTTCGACGCGAACGCTACCGAGTTTACAGACCGATCCGAGATCGTTGCGCCCGAGATCGACGAGCATAACGTGCTCGGCACGCTCTTTCTCGTCGGCGAGCAATTCCGCGGCGATGCGTGCGTCGCTCTCCGGGCTCGCTCCGCGCGCGCGCGTGCCGGCAAGCGGCCGAATGCGCGCCCGCCGCCCGTCGAGGCGCACGAGAAACTCCGGCGAGGCCCCGAAGAGCGCTCCGAATTCCGTATCGATGAAGAACATGTACGGCGAGGGGTTCCGTCGACGCAGCGCGCGGTAGCAATCGAGCGGCTCGCCTTCAAGCTCGGCGTGAAAGCGAATGCCGAGTTGGATTTGGTAGACATCTCCGTCGGTAATCGCCCTCTGCGCGCGATCGACCAACGCTAAATAGCCGGAACGATCCAAACTCGCGTGCATCGCTCCGCGCGCCCGAAATGCGCCGGGAAGCGAGGCGCGAGCGGCGAGTAAGCGTTCGATATATCCATCGATGCGGTTATCGAGTTCGCCGACATTATCGCCGCAGCACCAGAGCGTCAAACCGTGCGTGTAGTGATCGAAGATCAACCACGTGCCGGGAATCGCGACGACCGCCGCCGGCATCGCGGGGGGATCGGGAGGGCGGGCGTGCAAGCGCGCCGTCGCGCGCGCGGCGTCGTACGAAAAGGCGAGCAGCGCTCCTCCGCCGGGCGCTGCGTCGCCCGGCGGCCGGTACGCGTCGACGAACGAACGAATCTCGTCGTACATCGTCGGCGTGCTCGCGAATGACTTCACCGCGCGATAATCCAATCCGACGAATGAAAAACGCGAGAGCGTTCCGCCGGCATCGACGCTCTCCAAAAGGCAACTCGCACCCGGTTGCGCGAGCGCACGGTAGGCGAGAATCGGCGTGAGCGTGTCGGACGCGATCGTACGCGACCGCACGCTTTGGGCTTCGCTCGGTCGCACGCGTTAAGGTTTCAGCGTCGGGTTTTCTTGGGTGATACGTGCGGCAAACGCCGGCGGCAGCGCATCGAGGATCGCCCCGACATCGCTCGCCG
>DAHUYY010000360.1 GCA_027306845.1 Vulcanimicrobiota bacterium
GAGGGAAGC
The DNA here is from genome assembly GCA_027306845.1 of Vulcanimicrobiota bacterium. Classification (GTDB taxonomy): domain Bacteria; phylum Vulcanimicrobiota; class Vulcanimicrobiia; order Vulcanimicrobiales; family Vulcanimicrobiaceae; genus JABEUX01. Next base: position 10 of record DAHUYY010000360.1, read on the forward strand.
TGAATCTCATAACCGAAAGGCAACGGTATTCCGTGCACGGCGAAGAGCAGTTGCATCATGAGCGCAAACCAGAATACCGGCATCGACTGCCCGAAAAATGCAACCGTCGTAATGAAGTAGTCGAGAAACGTGTAGCGGTAAACCGCCGAGACGATTCCGGCCGCAACGCCCAGCACGATCGAAACGAACAGCGCGCTTCCCATGAGCTCGAGGGTCGCCCCCAGCCGATCGAGTAACGCGTTGACGACCGGCTCGGAGTTGCTGGTCGAGTACCCCCAGTCGCCCCGCACGACATGACCGAGCCAGACGAAATAGCGAAACCAAATCGGCTTGTCGAGGCCGAGGTTGTGCTTGAGGCGCGCGATGTCGGCGGGCGTGATGTGCGGGTTCTGCAGATAGGGTGCCAGCGCGCCGCCGGGGGCGTTGCTGATGATCCAAAAGAGACCCATCGAGATCAATAGCAGCAGCGGAATCGCTTGCAGCGTTCGCCGCACGACGTAGGTGAGCAGAAGCAGGCCCCTCCAGGATTCTTTAGCGCATGCGATTACGAA
>DAHUYY010000361.1 GCA_027306845.1 Vulcanimicrobiota bacterium
CGAAGTACACGAACTCATCGCCCGGATCGAGCAGCGCGCAGAGCGTGTTCCATATCGCGGGCTTCGCACCGGGAGTGATGACGACGTTCTCGGGGCCATAGCCGGGCGTGATGCGGCGGAAGCGGCTCGCGTACTCCGCGATCGTTTCCCGAAGCTCGACGATTCCCGCCGAAGGAGTGTAATGCGTCTGCCCCCCGCGCAGCGCTTCGATCGCCGCCTCTTTGATGTGATCCGGCGTGTCGAAGTCGGGCTCCCCGATCTCCATGTGGACGACCCGGCGCCCCGTCGCCTCGAGCGCCCTTGCTCGCGCAAGGACCAAAAAGGCATTCTCGGAGCCGAGCCGATGCACGGCGGCGGCGATCCGGTCTTCGGTGACGGCGAGCATCTATGGTCCCTTTCGTCAGCGGCAAAAAGCAGTAGAAATCCCTCAAGGTCGCCGACCTGGCGCGCCGAATCAAGCATGCCCTACTATGCGTACCCTGTCGGAACTTTTCACGCCAGGCGCGCCGGCGTTGCCCGAAGGCCTTCGAACGCTCGTGGTTTCTCCCGA
>DAHUYY010000362.1 GCA_027306845.1 Vulcanimicrobiota bacterium
CGAACACCAGGTTCTGCACCGCCGGGGCGGCGCCGATGGGCGCTGCCCCGCTGCCGCGCAGGAACAGCGGGATCTCCCCGCTCGTCAGGTCGTATTGCTTGGCGATCGCACCCAGGCTTGCCCCCGACTGCTCGATCGCATTCTGCAGCTTGTCTTCGATGCGGCCGAACCGCTCGGTTGCACGGCTGCGCTGGAGCTGGGTCGTCAGCTGCGCCTTCACCTCGGCAAACGACTGCGTGTGGCCCGGCTGGATCGCATCCAGGCGGATGATGTGATAGCCGTAGGGGCTCTTGACCGGTCCGACGACGTCACCGACCTTGGGAATGGCGAACAGCGCGTCGGTGAAGGGCTTCACGAAGCCGTGGCGACCGATCCAGCCCAGATTTCCGCCATTGCGGGCCGAGCCCGGATCCTGCGAGTACTTCTTGGCGAGCGCCGCGAAGTTCTCCCCGGAGCGGGCGAGCTTGAGAATCTTCTCCGCCTGGGCGAGCGCCGCCTTGGGGTCCTTGCCGAAGGGAATCAGGATATGGCTGGCCTC
>DAHUYY010000363.1 GCA_027306845.1 Vulcanimicrobiota bacterium
CACTTTCCGGGTGGAGCATCCCTAACGCTAACGCCAGATACTTACACGGGAGTCTCGATGGACAGGACACACCTTTGAAACCAATGGGTTCGCGAAGCTCTGCCCGGAGAGTACACCCGAGAAGCGGGAAGAGGATGGCTTTGCGTGCTCATGCGAAAGAGGCTCGGCTTACGAAACCGCGCATAAAAGGGCGAAAACCCCTGATTGCTCAAGGGTTTCACGTCCGTGACCGGAGGTTAGCGCACCAGTCACAACTTGGGCGGTAGTGGGATTGAACCACTGACCTCTTCCGTGTCAAGGAAGCGCTCTCCCACTGAGCTAACCGCCCGGGACTATCTCAACCAATTATTCGTACGTCTGCGGTGGCCCTGCCTCAAAGTCTGTGATTGCCGACCGCCACGCGTCGGGAACGCGGATCGATTGGCCGTGACGGAAATCGTAGGCGACGAGTACCGTCTTGCCGCGCGCCGCCATGTAGTCGTGGTCGCGGCTCCAGATCTCGTGGCTCATCTCGAACGACTTGTTGCCGACGCGTG
>DAHUYY010000364.1 GCA_027306845.1 Vulcanimicrobiota bacterium
TTTCCGATCTCGCGCAGAGCATCTTTTTGTAGGTCGGTCAGAGACAATGCTGCGGTCATGCAAGTACCTTGTTGAGCGTCTCAACGATTTTCGGCGGTTGAAACGGCTTGGTGATGAAGGATCTTGCACCCGCTTGAATTGCCTCGACGACCAGCGCTTGCTGCCCCATCGACGTGCACATGACGATACGCGCCGACGGATCGTGTGCGAGGATTTCCTTGACGGCGGCGATCCCGTCCATTTCGGGCATCACGACGTCCATCGTCACGAGATCGGGCTGAAGCTCGACGTACTTCTCGACGGCCTCGACGCCGTTCTGCGCCTCGCCGACGACGTCGAAACCGCTCTTGGCCAAAATGCCCTTGATCATCATACGCATGACGACTGCATCATCGACGATGAGGACTCTCCGAGTCACGCTGCTCCCCACATTCCTAGCCATTCGGCCGCAGCAGAAAGGTTCTTTACCGGCGACGGGCCGACCGCTTGTAAAGCTTGTGCAATTCGCCCGAAGAGGGGGATTGGGCACCGCCGT
>DAHUYY010000365.1:0-242 GCA_027306845.1 Vulcanimicrobiota bacterium
CTACGAGGTCGGGCGTGGCGGCATCGAGCATGTGGTGCTGCCAGAGCAGGGGCTGGTCGTGCCGGGGCAGGTGGTCGTCGGCGCCGATTCGCACACCTGCACCTATGGTGGCGTCGGCTGCTTCGCCACCGGCATGGGCTCGACCGACATCGCGGCGGCGTTGGCCACCGGAGAGGTCTGGATGAAGGTGCCACCGACGATCAAGTTCGTCTTCAACGGCAAGCGTCCACCCTGGGTCAGCG
>DAHUYY010000365.1:252-535 GCA_027306845.1 Vulcanimicrobiota bacterium
GAACACCATCGGCAAGATCGGCGTGGACGGAGCCCGCTACAGCGCGATGGAGTTCACCGGCGAGGCCATCGCGGACCTGACGATGGAGGGCCGTCTGACGATGGCGAATATGGCCGTCGAGGCGGGCGCCAAGGCGGGCATCTTCCCGGTAGACGAAAAGACGCTGGCCTTCGTCAATGAGCGCGCCCAATGGCCCTATGAGGTGGAGGCGAGCGACCCCGACGCGCACTACGCGGAGGTCTACACCTTCGACGTCTCGAAGATGGAACCGACCGTCGCGATG
>DAHUYY010000366.1 GCA_027306845.1 Vulcanimicrobiota bacterium
CTGCGTTCGTTCTTCTGTCCCTCGTGCTCACGGCATACGTGCTGCTCGACGGGTACGATCTCGGCGTCGGCGCGGTGCACCTGCTGCTCGCGCGCAGCGACGAGGAGCGCGCGGCGTCGCTCGAGACGATCGGCCCCTTCTGGAACGCGAACGAGGTGGTGCTCGTCGCCGCCGGCGGCATGCTCTTCGCGCTCTTTCCGCTCGCGTACGCCGCGTCGTTCAGCGGGTTCTATCTTCCGTTTATGCTCGTGCTCTGGCTCCTCATGGGACGCGGCATGGCTATCGAGCTGCGCGGATACTTTGCAAACGATCTCTGGCATGGTTTCTGGGATGTCGCCTTCTGCGCGTGCAGCGCGTTGCTGGCGTTTCTTTTCGGCGTCGCGCTCGGGAACGTGCTGCGGGGCGTACCGCTGGACGCTGCGCATTACTTCGCGGGTACGTTTGGCTTCTTGCTCAACGGTTATGCCGTGCTCGTCGGAGCCCTCGCCTTGGCGGCACTCGCGCTGCACGGCACGCTCTTCGTCGGCTGGCGCT
>DAHUYY010000367.1 GCA_027306845.1 Vulcanimicrobiota bacterium
TCCGCCCAGAGCGCGGCGAGTGCATCGGGCTCTCCGTTCCCGTAGACGCGCGCAACGCGTTCGAACTCCGCGGCGCGCGCTTCAAGCGACTCGAGTTCGCCGGGTGCCGATTCAAGGCGTTCGAGCGAACGCGAAATATCGAGCGCAAGGTCGCCGAGTTCACCCTGCAGCGCCTCGATGCGGGTTCCCACATCGGCGATCTCCGGTAAGAGCGACGAGATCGACCGCAGCGCCGCGTCGGCGCCGCCGAGCGCGGTCTCGGCAGAACCTTCATCGCCGCGCAACGCTTCGTGTGCTATTCGAAGGGCGGCGGCGATACGCGCGCCATGTGCGAGAGCCATGCGACGCTCGCGCATCGTCGCGTACTCCCCCGCCTCCGGGCGCAACGCTTCCAGCGAGAGCAGAGCATCGCCGACAAACGCTTGCCGTTCCCGTTGCGTCTGACGAGCCGCCTCCAGCGCCGCCAATCGTTCGCGCGCCTCTTCGAGCGCTCGATATGTCGCAGCGAGGGCGGCTGCAGCATCGAGCGTCG
>DAHUYY010000368.1 GCA_027306845.1 Vulcanimicrobiota bacterium
GTTGGTCCGCGTGATGGTGGAGGGGGACGACCACGACGAGATCCTCCGGGCGGCCACGGAAGTCTCGGCGGCAATCGCCGATGTCGAGAAGGAGATCGAGCGGGCGCGTCCAACGACCCACGCCGGATAGCCCTCGGGGGCTGTCCCCAACCTACATCACTGAGTCCGAGCGAAGCTCGGAGCGGGGGAGCACTAGGGTGGGGTGAATGGGCCGGTCGGCCCGAGGGTGACTTACACATCCGAACCGGTCAACTAACCTCGCAAGTGTCACGAAAGAGGACGATTCGATTTGAAGAAGGCATTTTTTGCCGGAATCGTGGCAGCCGTTGCGTTTGCGCTGCCGCTTGCAGCGAACGCCGCTCCCACGAGCGCGAACGCCAGCCCCGACGTCACCGCGTGGACGTCCCATCTGCTCGCCGTACAGGCGCAGGTCAAACCCAAACACGAAGGGCTTCTCGAACGCTTTGCAGGCAGCGTGCTTTCACGCACCTCGAAGATCGCCCAGGGACTCACCCATAGCGCGCT
>DAHUYY010000369.1 GCA_027306845.1 Vulcanimicrobiota bacterium
CGCAGCGCGATGACCTGCTGTGGGTGTACGAGGGCATGAACCAGTACCTGGGCGACCTGCTCTCGTTTCGCAGCGGCATTCGCCAGCCGAGCGAGTACCCGCAGTACCTGGCGATGATTTACAACGACATGGCGACCGAGCCGGGTCGGGACACGGAGCCGTTGATCGATCTGACGACCGGTGCGCCGTATTTCTACATGACGGCCAACGGACAATACCCCTCGCTGCGCCGTTCGGCGGGGGACTTCTACACCGAAGGTGAGTTGCTCTGGCTCGACGTCGACACCATCATCCGTGCACGGACGCACGGCAGAAAGTCGCTCGATGATTTCTGGCACCTGTACTCGCAGCCGGCGTTGACCGGTCCGATCACCAAACCGTATACGCGCTCGGACATCGAGCATCTGCTCAATGAGGTCTGCCCCTACGACTGGCACGCGTTCTTCCAGAAACACGTGTACGAGGTCTCCCGGCTGCCGCCCACCGGGGAGCTCGAGCGCTCGGGCTGGCGTCTGGTCTATACC
>DAHUYY010000036.1 GCA_027306845.1 Vulcanimicrobiota bacterium
GCCGCCGAATCCGAGCGTGCAGCACTTCCCGGGGTTGATGCTGAGCGCTTGGAGGAAGAACGGATTGGGAGAACCGATCGCGCCCTTCCAGGAGAGATTATCCTCGAGCGTTTTCGTATCGACCAGCGGCGTGTTCGTCGCCTGTGCGGCGGCGAGAATACCGTTGTTGATGTTATCGTTGACGCTCTGTACCTGCGCGGCCCACGCCGGCGTGAAGTAGTTCCCGCCGAGCCCGGTGCCTGCGCCGCTGGGATCGAGTTGCAGCGCGCCGGTGAGTGCGGCTGCGAGCGCCGTTGGGTTGGCTAAGAGCGCCGGATCTGCTTTGATAACGCCGCCGAGCGTCTCGATGGTCGTGAGCATGCCGGTCTCGGTGAGGTAGCCCGGAGTGCTGGTCGTCGCGCCCAAGCCGTAGGCGTTGGAGACGGCGACAACGAGGCTCTGCGCTTCGGGAAGCGTTATCGGGAGAGCCGGGCTCTGCGAGGTGGCGAAGAGCTCGATCGTACATGCCGCGTTCGCTTGAATGTTGCAGACCGCTGGTTGCAGCGTCGGCGCAAGCTGGGCGGTGAGAACGGCGGGGTCTTGGACGGTGAAGAACTGCGGAGCGACGAGGATGTCGGGGATATTCGCCACGACGACCTTCGCGCCCGAGGCCTTCAACTGGTTGATGATCGTGGTCATATCGCTCTGCACCTGAGCGACGGTGGTATCGTCACCCTGCCATTGTCCGGCGCTGAACGCGTACTTGAGCAGATCGTTCGCACCGAGCCAGACCGTCGCAAGCGTCGGTTTGAGCGAGACCGCCGCCGCGAGCGGCGTGAGCGACGAACCGAGATTGGTAAAGCCGTGAAGAACCGGCCAGAAATCCTGGCTCTCGCCGCCGACTACGCCCTGAATGCTCGCCGGGATACCCGGAATCGCCGCGCAGCTCGGAACGAGCGGTTGATGCATCGCGATCTCTTCGTGAATCGTGAGCCCGGGGATGCCGAGATCCATCGGCGTTCCGCCGGGGTTCACCAGCGTCGTTGCGACCGTCGAGAGGTTGTACGCCGCTTGATCGTTCGCCTTACAGCCTGCTCCCGGCGCGGTGCCGTAGAGCGGACCGAATTCGAGCCCGCCGGTAAGGGCAGGGTTCGCCGGGACGAGTTCGTTGCCGAATCCGGGGCCGGCAATGAGCGGCAGCGGGCTCGTCGGCCCGGCCATTAACAGGGGGCTAAATGGTGTGCCGGTGAGCGCGGTTTGGCTCTGCTGGTAGAGCAGCGACCACCAACCGTTCTCTTGGCCGAAGGGCGCGGGTGCCCCGGCGTACGGGGTGCCGGTAAGGAGTGGGTTCGGAACGTTCGTCGCACCGAGCCAGCCGGCGGACTGGTAGCCGGCGGTGAGGCTGTCGCCGACGCCGACGACGCGTGCGAGGACGTTCGGGGCCGCCGATGGTCCCGGGGCCGGAATCGTCGAGGAGCTGCTTCCGCCGCCGCCGCAGGCCGCGAGCGCGGCCATGGCGACCAAGGCGAACGCGCGTTGGAGGTGCTTGATCTTCATCGTTCTCATCCTTGCCTTAGAACTGAATCACGCTCGGCGAACCGATGCCGAACTGAATCTGAATTTGAGTGGCTTTGAGTCCGCCGATGACCGGCGCGCATTGCGTGACCGAAGCGCAGGAGATCGCCGAGACGCCGTACGGGGTCTCGTTCGAGGGCCCGCCGCTATTGAGCTGGAGCTGAACGAACGTGTCTTTCGTCAAGCGACGCGAGACGCCGAGGAAATACGCAAACAGATGCTGTGCGTAGGGATCGGTCGGAAGATAGTCGCGCGAGCTTTGCGGCTCGAAGAAAAACTTCGTCTTGGAATTGGGAGTATATTCGAGGTAGAGAATCTGATAGAGCTGCGCTTTGTTGACGCCGTTGATGCCGTTGGGATGGTTGAGCCAGCCCGGCGCAACGGTGAACGTGCCGAACATCTTCGGCGTCTTGAGGAACGGCACCGTAACGGCGAGCGACCAGACCTGTGCGGTACGCGTCTTCGTGTTGAAGAAGAGCGGACCGTCGGGCGGATTCACGGCGAAGGGAACGGTGTCGTCGTTCTGCGTCGAGGCGCCGATCTTCGACCAGCGCGAAACATAGGTCGGGGTCACGACGATCGGGAGCACCCGTCCGTTGTTAAACTTAATCGAGAAGAGCTTCTCGTAGTTGAAGAAGAGGAACGTGTCCTTCGTGGTGACGTTGATGTTTTGCGGCGTACAGCCGTTGGCCGGCGTGTTATTGAGGTTCACGCAGCCGATCGGATTGGCGAAACCCTGTAAATAGAGCGGTACGGTTCCGCTATTGAAACCGTACGGATAATGCTGGAGCTGGTACATCGAGACCATGAAGCGGCTGGTGGGGTTGAACCCGTAGCCGGCAACGAGATCGACGCCGCCGGGCAGCCATTGACCTTTTGCGGTTCCAATGTTGCCGTAGGGGAACGCCATCGATGCATCGGCGGTATAGGTGAAGCCGGTCGGCAGGCCCTGTTGGACCTTCGCACCGCCGACGGGGTGCTGTTCGACGGGGGGGACCTGAGCGACCGTTCGTTTGCCGACGGCGCTCTTCGCTTTCGGCGACTTCATGGCGTTCTTGATGGCGGTATTCGCGCCACCGACCACGTTGGTCGCAAAAGCTTCGCTCGTTGTAGCGGCGGCGGGTGCCGCCGAGAGCCCTAGCGCGATGAGGGCCGCGCCTGCGGCAATCGCGCGAAGAGAAAGTTTGTGCATTCGCATCTCCAAGTCGGGAGCCCGGCGGAAAACGGAAAAGCGTCCCCCGGTTGGAGGGGTACGTTGCGCTAAATGGCCCGCTTTCCCTGGCGCCGACGGGCGCCTTAACCCTACGGAGGCGTCGAATTTTCCCCGGGTTCTAGGCCCGCGGCCGTGCCATGCGTCTCGACGAAGGGACGCCCGAAGACTCGCTCCTCGAAGCTCTTAATGACGACGTAGAGCACCGGAGTCACCATGAGGTTCAGAAACGTCGAGAGCAGCATGCCGCCGAAAACGACGGTGCCGATCGATTGGCGCGCCGCGCTGCCGGCGCCGGTGGCGAAGACGAGCGGGGTCGCACCGAGAATGAAGGCGATCGAGGTCATCAAAATCGGACGGAGGCGCGTCTGTGCGCCGCGGAGCGCCGCGGTGGTAATATCGGCGCCGGCTCGCAACTGTTGGTTCGCGAACTCGACGATCAGAATCGCGTTTTTGCTCGCCAAACCGACGAGCATAACGTAACCGACCTGCACGTAGACGTTCTGCGCCATGCCGAGGAACGGAATGAAGTTGCGCAACCCGATGAGGGCGAGCGCCCCGAAGAGGGCGGCCGGGACGGCGAGCAGCACGATCAGCGGGTCGATCCAGTTTTCGTAGAGCGCGGCGAGCACCAGGAAGACGAAGATGATGCCGAGAGTGAATAGAACGATTGTTTGCGTGCCCGCGTGGATCTCTTCGAGCGAGATGCCGCTCCATTCATAACTGACGCCCGGCGGGGCGACGCGTTTGAATATCTGCTCCATCGCCGCGATCGCTTCGCCCGAACTATGCCCGCTCGCGGCCTGCCCGGTGATCTCGATGTTGCGGTAGAGATTGTAATGGTCGATCACGGGAGCGGCGAGAACGCGATGCACGCTCACGAGCTCCGGCAGCGGGATCATTCCGCCGCTCGCCGAGCGCGTGTAGAGGCTCTGGAGCGAGCTGATGCGGTCGCGATACTGCTCGTCGCCCTGGACGTAGACGCGATAGGACTGATTGAGATAGGTGAAATCGTTCACGTAGGCGCCACCGAGCATGACGCCGAGCGTCGCGTAGAGATCGCTCAACGGAACGCCTAAGGAGATCGCCTTCTGCCGGTCGACGCTCGCGTCGAGTTGCGGCGAATTAATCGCGAATTGCGTCCGAACTTGGGCGAGACGAGGATCTTTCGCCGCCGCCGCAAGTATCTTCTTCGCGACGTCGTCGAGCTGCCGGAGCGTCAGGGTTCCGTTGTTTTCAAGTTCGAATTGGAAGCCCGATGTCGTTCCTACGCCGCTGATCGCGGGCGGGTTAAAGACCAGAACCTGCGCTTGTGCGAACGAGAAGAAATGATAAAAATATTTGAAAGCGAGAAAGCCCGCCGAATTGAACGGGCCATTGCGCTGATTCCACGGTTTGAGCCGCACGAACATAATGCCGCGGTTCGGTGTCGAACCGCCGAAACTAAACCCGCCGATATTGAAGACGTGCTCGACCTGCGGCTGAGAGAGCAGATATTTTTCTACCTGCACCGCAACGGCATGCTCGCCGGCAAGCGAGGTGCCCTCCGGGGCTTGAATGAGGCAAATAAGATATCCCTGGTCTTCTTGGGGAATGAAGCCCGAGGGGATTACCTTAAAGAGTACGACGACGAGGACGAGCGTGACGGCAAATGCGGCCAAGACGCGCCCGCGAACCTTCAGTAAGCGCGGCAACGTGCGCGCGTAAGAGCCGCGAAAACGTTCGAGCCTTCGGTTAAACCAAGTGAAGAGGCCGAAGCGCGGCGGCCGATCGCCGAGGTGCAAAAATTTTACCGCCAGCGGAGGGGCCAGCGTTAGCGAGGCAAAGAGCGAGATCGAGATCGACCCGACGATGGTGAGCGCAAATTGTTTGTAGAGCAGTCCGGTCGTTCCCGGAAAGAACGCGACCGGAATAAAAACCGCGAGCAGCACGAGCGAGGAGGCGACGACCGCGCCTTGGATCTCTTCCATCGCCTCGGCGGCTCCGGCGAGAATGCCGGTCCCGCGTAATTTCACGATGCGTTCGATGTTTTCGATGACGACGATCGCGTCATCGACGACCAGGCCGGTAGCGAGCGTGATACCAAAGAGCGTAATCGTATTGATCGAAAAACCGAAAAGCTTCATGATCGCGAACGTGCCGATCAACGAAACCGGAATCGTAATCGCCGGGATTAAGGTCGCACGTCCGTTCTGCAGGAACAGGTAGATCACGGCGATCACGAGCAGGATCGAAATGAGCAGCGTAATCAGAACGTCTTTAATCGATTCTTTCACGAACGCCGTCGAGCTAAACGCCACTTGGTAATGAACGCCGGCCGGGAATTTTTTCTCGAGTTTGTTCATTTCGGCGATGACGGCGCTCGAAACGGTCAGCGCGTTTGCCGACGGATACTGTTGCACGCCCATGCCGACGACATTTTGGTGGCCGTCGAAGCGCAGGAAGCTGCTGTAATCTTCGGCTCCGAGATCGACGCGCGCGACATCCCCAAGGCGGGTGATACCGCCGTTGGGATCGGAGCGCAAAATAATATCGCGAAACTGCTGCGGAGTGGTGAGGCGCCCGCGAACGCTCACGACGTAGGTGTAGGGTTGATGGGCGGGTTGCGGCGGCGCACCGATGCTGCCGCCTGAGACGGCGGCGTTCTGCTCCTGAATCGCAGAGAGAACGTCGGTAACGGTAAGCCCGCGCGCCGCGAGTTCGTGGGGATCGAGCCAGATCCGCATCGCGTAGAGACGCTCGCCGAAAATGTTGACGTTGCTGACGCCGGGAATGCGTTTGAGATCGTTGACGATATTGAGAGCGGCGTAATTGCTGAGGAAGAGCGTATCGTATTTCTGCGTATTCGAGATCAGCGACATGCCCATCACGAACGAACCCGCGTTCTTGCTCACCGTGACGCCCGATTGAGTGACGGTGCCGGGCAGGCGACCGAATGCGCTCTGAATCGCGTTCTGCACGTCGGCGGCAGCGATATCGAGATCGGTGCCGAGGTGGAAGGTACAGGTGATCGACGAGGAGCCCTGCGCGCTCACCGATGAAATGTAGTTGAGCCCCTGGACGCCGTTGACGGCTTGTTCCAGGGGAATCGTCACCGCCGATTCTACGGTCTTCGGATCGGCGCCAAGATAGAACGCCGAGATTGAAACGACCGGCGGATTGATCTGCGGGTACTGGGCGACCGGAAGCGTCGGAATTGCGACCAAACCCGCTATCGTAATGATAAGCGCGAAGACGGTTGCGAAGATCGGGCGATTGAGAAAGAACTTGGTCACGCCGAGAATGCCTGCTCTGCGTGGTAGGAAGACCGCGAGAGTGGGCTGCTCACGACTTGGTGAAATCCTTTCGAACGGGCGAGTGCTCCGAGTTCGGCGAAGCGCTGCGGTGTGATGAACTCAAGTACCGGAAGATGTTTTTTGCTCGGTTGAAGATACTGTCCCATGGTGAAGATATCGACGCCTGCGGCGCGGGCATCTTCCATCGTCGCTTCGACTTCTTCGACGCTCTCCCCGAGGCCGAGCATGAGCGACGTTTTCGTATAGCGGCAGGACGAGCGATCCTTGGCGTGACGAAGAATCGCTAACGAGCGGTCGTAGGTCGCGCGTTTGTCGCGAACGTGCGGGGTGAGCCGACGCACCGTCTCGAGATTGTGTGCAAAGACGTCGGGGCGTGCATCGAGCACGATCTCCAGCGCGGTGAGTTCGCCGCGATAATCGCCGCTGAGAATCTCGACGCGCGAACCCGGGACGCGTTCGTGAATCGCACGGACGGTATTTGCGAAAATAAGCGCCCCGCCATCGGCGAGATCGTCGCGGTCGACTGCGGTGAGCACGAGGTACTTCCACCCCAGGTCGGCGACTGCATCGGCAACGCGCGTCGGCTCGAGCCAATCGACGATCCCGCGCGGATTTCCGGTTTTAACGTTACAGAAGCGACAGCCGCGGGTGCAGGTGTCGCCAAGGATCATAATCGTCGCGGTGCCTGCGCCCCAACACTCGGCAAGGTTCGGGCAGGCGGCCTCTTTGCAGACGGTATTGAGGGTGAGCCCGGAGACCTTCGCCTTGACGCGCTCGTAATCGTCACCATGGGGCAGGCTGACGCGAAGCCAATCGGGCTTGCGTGCGTATCGTACTCCCTCTGGGGGAGTACCGGTGAGATCGATCTCAGTGGCCATAACGTCGCAAATTCTAACATCCCGCAGCCGCCGAAGGCTGCAGCCTAAACCTAATGCGAGAAGCTTATCGAGCGCTGGGAGCGAGAAGGCTGCGAAGGAGGGCGACGGTCGCCTGACGGGCGCGCTCGCTCGCTTTGCCGGGAAGCATCGTGGCGTTGGCTTCGAAGAGCACGAGATTCCCCTCGCCGTCGAGGCCAAAATCCGCGCCGGCGTACTGGAGGCCAAGCTCGCGTCCGACGCTTTCGAGCGCCGCGAACGCCCGCTCGCCGAGCCGTTCGCGGGGCTGTCGGCGGAATTGGCGGTCGAGCGCGCGCCCCAATTCGCTGCCGGCGAGATCGGCGCCGTCGTAATGCACCTTCCACGAAGTCGAGAGCGCCGCGTGAACCGGAACGATTTCATCGCCGATAAAAAGTGCGCGATATTTGCAATAGTAACCGCGCTCGTCGCGGGTATCGATGAATTCGACGGCATAGAGCTCCTCACCGGGAAGAGCGGCAAGCGCGGCAATGAGCTCGCCTGCGTCGGCGACAAGAATGAAGAATCGTCCGTTGTGGAAGCCTGGTGCGCGCACCAAAAACGGATAGGAGATGCCGGCAGCGGCGAGCGCTATACTCGCTTGGCCGGCGCGTAGCCGGTCGCGTTCGATGCGCACGATGCGCGGAACGCGCAGTGCGGGGCGCCCGCGAAGGCGCGCGGCATTACGGTCGCGGCGCGTCTTCGCCACCGCAGCCGGGTGGTTTACCAAAGGCGCATCGCTGCGCGCAACGATCTTCTCCGCTATCGCAAGCGCATTTTCAGCGGCATCGGCGTCGCCGATCGCGTTGAAGAGGATATCGTGTTTGGGAAACTCCACATCGACCGGTATCGCATCGACGTGTGCTAACGTGATCGCGAAGATATCGTTTGGAAGGAGCGGTTCGAGATCGATGTTTGCGTTTTCGGTTGCAAGGAGCACGAAAACGCGGATCGCCGGCTCGGTGCCGCGAAACGGAATCGTTCGCATCGGTGCGAGTTTGATTGCATTGCGGCGGTGGCGTTCCGCCGCATCATCGTCGCCGAGTCGTTGGTAGCCTTGCGCCAACCCGAGATGGATTTGCAGTTCGAACGGATCGATTGCGAGCGCGCTTTCGTAGGCGTCGACGGCGGCGCGCACATCACCGGCCGCGAGCAGTGTATGCCCGCGGTTGACCAGTGCGACGACCTCGGCTCTGCGCGCGTTCACCCGACGACGATGTTTCGCGGGTCGCGCGTTTTTCCCGAGCGAGCGCTATCTTGCTCGCAGACGGGTTCTCGGCTCGCCGAGAGAAGAACCGAGGGTGCAGTTTCGTCGCTTTCCGCTCCGCCTCGTTGCCCTCGTGGGCGCTCTGGCAATCGTTTCGTGCGCTTCTTCGCCGCCGAAGCTCTATGGCACCATGCTGCAACCCATTCGCTCCGCTCCGCCGCTTGCGGCGATCGACCAGAACGGCGCGCCGTTCTCGCTACAAAGCCGGCGCGGCCGCGTTGTCGCGCTCTACTTCGGCTTCACGCATTGCAAGGATATTTGCCCGCAGACGCTGGCAAAGCTGGGAGCGGCGCGCGCAAAATCCGGGCTCGGTTCGCGCGTCGCGATCGTATTTGCCAGCGTCGATCCCATGCGCGATACTCCGGCTTCGCTGCGCGCGTTTTTCGCTCGCGTCGGCGTATCGGCGATCGGGCTCACCGGGACGCACGCGCAGATGAAGAAGATTTGGAGCGATTACGGCGTCGACGTACAAGCCACGCGCACCGACGTGGGGCACAGTTCTTTCGTCTATTTTATCGGACCGCGGGGTAATCTACGGATCGTCGGCGGCGACGAATTGTCGGTCGCACAGATCGCCGCCGATATGCGCGGATTAGCGCGGTAGCGTCGAGCGCCGACGAAATACTATATCCGCAACGAATGCAGTCAGGATCGAAAGCACTGAAATCGCTGGTAGTGCAACGCTCGCGAATCTCGGTGCGATTGAGGGCGTGTGATTGAAATCGATATTTGTAAGGGCGAAGGCCGCGGCGATGACGCCGGCGATTCTTCCGATTCGCGAACGAAAGCTCAGGGGAACCATCGCAAAAAGTGCGTTTAGTAAAAACAATATAGCGAGTTGAAAAGACATCGAAAGTCGTCGCTCCTCTAGAGTCCAAACTCAGCCGCTAAGTGTGGCAACAACGTCTCACGGGCTTCGGCGAGTGAGAGTTCGCGCCCGAGTTCGTGCGAGAGCGAGGTGATACCGCGGTCGAGTAAGCCGCACGGGTTGATGAGCCGGTCGTAATCGAGTGCGGTGCTGACGTTGAGCGCGATGCCGTGCAGCGAGACCATTTTTTGCACGGCGAGCCCGATCGCGCAGATCTGGTTGCGCCCGACCCAGACGCCGGCGTGTTCGCTCCAGCGCTCGGCGACGATGCCGAAGTCCGCACAGGTAGCGATAACCGCGGCCTCCAGCGAGCGCACGAGCGGCACGACTTCGCGAAAGCGTTCGAGCTTGCGGATCGGATAGACGACGAGTTGCCCCGGGCCGTGATAGGTGACGTCACCGCCGCGTTCGATTTCGACGACGTCGACGCCGCGTGCGGCGAGCATCTCCGGTGAGAGCAAGACGTTTTCGCGTTTGGCGTTACGACCGAGGGTGATCGTCGGCGTATGTTCGACGAAGATCCAGGTCTCGGGTTCTTCGCCCGCGCGGATCGCTTCGTGTAAACGGTGCTGGATCTCCCAGACCTCGCGGTACGGGCGCAGACCCAGATCGAGGATCCGCGCCGTTCCCAACGAGCGTTCTATTTTGCGGCTCCGACCGGCGCCTTCGGCTTGGGATTGACGATGTGGATCGCCTTACCGTGCGCGGCCTCCGCGGCGTCCATGATGCCTTCGGTGAGCGTCGGGTGCGGATGGATCGAGAGGCCGATATCTTCCAACGTCGCGCCCATCTCCAGCGCGATCACGCCTTCGCCGATCAGCGATTCCGCCTGCGGTGCGACGATGTGCATGCCGAGCAGCAAATCGGTCTTGGCGTCGCCGACGAGCTTGATAAGACCGTCGCTCTCGTTCATCGTCCGCGCGCGCCCGCTCGCTGCGAGCGGGAACTTGCCGATCCGAACTTCGTAGCCCTTCGCTTTTGCCTCTTCCTCGGAGAGCCCGACGGTCGCGACCTCGGGGTCGGTGTAGACGCAATTCGGGATCGCGATCGGATCGAACGCCGCACTGGTATCGCCGCCGATAACCTCTGCGGCAATAACTCCCTGCTTCATCGCACGATGTGCGAGCAACGGTTGCCCGGTGACATCGCCGATCGCATAGATGTGCGCGACTTTCGTGCGCATACGCGCGTCGACGGCGAGGAAGCCTTTCTCATCGACGGCGAGCCCCGCTGCGGCGAGGTTGAGTGCGTCGGTGACGGGGCGGCGCCCGACGGCGACCAGCGCCATCTCGAACTCGCGCGTCTCATCCTTGCCGCCGGTGCCTGCGCCCGCAATGGTCGCTTTCACGCCTTTGGCGGTCGTCTCGAGCGCCGCGACTTTCGTATCGAGCATGATCTCGACGCCCTGTTTCTTGAGGATCCGTCCGAGCGTCTTCGATATCTCGAGATCGGAGCCGGTCAAAATTTGCGGCAACGCTTCGACGACGAGCACCTGTGCGCCCATGCGCGTATAGACCGTTGCGAACTCCAAACCGATCACGCCGCCGCCGATGACGAGCATCGTTTTGGGAATCTGTTTGATGCCGACTGCGTCGTCGGAGTTGATAATGCGCTTGCCGTCGCGCGGCCACGCCTTGATATCGATCGGCGCCGAACCCGTTGCGATCACTATGTGCGCGGCGCGAATGCGCTCGCTGCTGCCGTCCTTGCCTTTGAGCGCTATCTCGTTCGGAGAGACGAACGACGCTTCGCCATACATGAACTGTACGTTATTCGCTTTGAAGAGCGTCTTGACGCCTCCGACATTCGATGCAACGACATCGTTTTTAAATTTTTCGACGCCCGCGCGATCGACCGTCGCCTTGGGAACCTTCAACCCGATCGCTTCGGCGTGGTCGATATGGCGAATCACTTCGCCGACATGCAGCAGCGCTTTCGTGGGAATACAGCCCCAGTTCAGGCAGACTCCGCCGACCTCGTCGCGATCGACGCAGATGACGGACTTTCCAAGTTGGCCGAGCCGGATGGCGGCATGATAGCCGCCGGGGCCCGCACCGATGACGACGGCATCGACCTGATGTTCGGCCACGAAAAGACTCCTTACGCGCAGGCGTGGATGATGGGTAGGTAACCCTCGATTATTCCGCCGCGGAAGGCGGCGGGCCTCCGTGGTCAAATTGGATCCATCCATGAGTAAGATTGGTGCGCCCAACCTGCCCCTCCAACTCGATCGGGATTCGATCGTGCCGCTCTATCGGCAGCTCTACGAGGGGCTTCGCGAGGCGATCCTCTCCGGCTCGCTACCGGAGTCGACGCGCCTCCCTCCCGAGCGGGCGATGGCCGAGCGTCTCGAGATCAATCGCAGTACCGTCGTCCGCGCCGATCGCGAACTCGTCGCCGACGGCCTCCTGGATCAGCGCGTCGGCTCGGGTTCGCGGGTG